>NZ_JBQEOZ010000010.1:0-5139 GCF_052045495.1 Microbacterium sp. 22242
GTTTGAGGCAGCGGATGATGTCTTTCTTGGAGAGGCCTTGTTCGGTGCGGCGGCGCATGTAGGCCTGGGTTCTGGGGTCCCAGCGGAGTCGGCAGAGAACGATCCTGTAGAGGGCGGCGTTCGCTTGCCGGTCGCCGCCGCGGTTGAGGCGGTGCCGGTGTGTCTTGCCGGAGGATGCGGGGATCGGGGCGACGCCGCAGAGCATCGCGAACGCGGCTTCGGAGCGGAGCCGGTCGGTGTTCTCGCCCGCGGTGACCAGCAGCTGCCCGGCGACATCGGCACCGACCCCGTTGAGTTCGAGCAGGGCCGGGTTGATCGTGGTGACGAGAGGGTCGATGAGCGCGTCGAGTTCGTCGATCTCTTCGCTCAGCGCGGCGTGTCGACGGGCGAGGGCGCGCAGCGCGACCTTCGCGGCCTGTTCCGGGTCGCCGATGCGGGATGTGTCTGGTCGCAGTGCCGCGCAGATGCGTAACAGTTCCCGGTCCGTCAGGTGGCGCAGTCGTTCCCGCAGCTCGTCGGGTGCGGTGACCAGCAACGTCTTGATCCGCCTGATGCAGTCCGCGCGCTGGTCGATGGCGCTGCGCCTGGCGACGCGCAGATTCCTTAGCGCTTCGACCTTCCCGGTCCGGTCTTTCGGGACACCAGTGCGCGCCCGGGACAGTGCGGCCCGGGCGGCGGCTTCCGCGTCCAGCGGGTCGGACTTGCCCGCGAACCGGCGGGTCTTGCGGTCGGGGCGGTCGATCTCCAGCAGCTCGACGCCCGCGCCGCGCAGGTGCCGGGCCAGGCCCGCACCGTAGGCGCCGGTGCCTTCGATCGCGGCGATCAGCAGCATCCCGAACGTCACCGCCCACGACAGCAGCGCCGCGTAGCCGGCCTTGTCGGCGGGGAACTGGGCGCAACCCAGCAGCCGGCCCGTCGCATCGATCACCGCGGCCGTGTGCGTATCGCCGTGCGTGTCGACCCCGATAGCGACCTCGACCTGGCCGACCTCGGTTTCTTGTGCGATGGTGGTCATCGCCGTTCCTCTCACTCCAAGGGACAGAACGGCACGCACCGCCGAGAGCGAGCGGACAAGACAGTGATGGGTGCCTGCTGGCACAGGCTCCTATGAGGTCACGAACCCTCGCACGGTGAGTGCAAAGGCAGCCCCGCAGCGAATCGACCGACAGATCCCGTTCAAGACCCGAAGTCAGTCAGTCCAAGAGTCAGGACGACCGCTGCGGGGCTCCCACCACCATCATCACTGTCAGTCCACCAGGTACATCGCCCGCACCAGGTGCTCGGCCGCGGGGCCGTCGCCGGCCAGGATCGCGTCCGCGAGCTGGGCGTGCAGCGCGCGCATGCGCTCGCGCTCGGAGGCGCTGGGCGACCAGGACCGCAGATTGCGGAACAGCAGCATGCTCGTCTCGTCCAGCACGGTCCGGAAGATGTCGTTGTCGCTGTGCTCGGAGAGGTAGCGGATGAAGGACCAGCGCGCTGACGAGATCGCCTTCCCGTCCTCGAGGGCGGCGGACAGGGCCGAGGCGGCCTCGGCGGCCTCGGCGCGCTCTGCCGCGCTCAGCAGCGGGACGGCGATCGCGGCGATCGCGCCTCCGATGTACCCGGCGAACTCGAGCGTCTTCGCCGTGAGGGCGGGGGACACGTCGGTCACCTGGGTGTATCGGCTGGGATACATCTCCACGAGTCCTATTCGCTCCAGGCGCTGCAGCGCCTCCCGGATCGGCATGCGCGAGACGCGGAACTGCTCGGCGAGCTCGGCGTCTCGGATCCGGTGCCCAGGAGGCAGCGTGCCGTCGATGATCGACGCGCCGACGCGCTGATACACCTCCTCCGCGAGGAGTTGTTTTGTGACCCCCATCTGCGCATGAGACGCAGCGAACACCGGAACGTCGCCGTTCATAACTACCCCCAAGTAGTTTCCCCAGAACAGCACTATCGCACTCCGCGCGCACAAACCCAAGCATTGTGCGGAGCGGCGACCTCGACCCGGTGCGCGCGGCCCCTGGGAAGGGGCCGTCGCGAGGCTCAGCGGAAGTTGATGAACTGCAGATCGAGGTCCAGATCGGACCCCTTCAGCAGAGCGATGACGGCCTGCAGGTCGTCGCGGCTCTTGGACTGCACGCGCAGCTCGTCGCCCTGGATCTGCGACTTCACGGACTTCGGCCCCTCGTCGCGGATGATCTTGCCGATCTTCTTGGCGTTCTCCGAGCTGATGCCCTCCTTGAGGGTCGACTCGAGGCGGAACTCCTTGCCGCTGGCCTGCGGCTCGCCGGACTCCAGGCTCTTCAGCGAGATGCCGCGCTTGATGAGCTTGGACTGGAACACGTCGAGGACGGCGTTCGCGCGCTCGGCGGAGTTCGCGACGATCACGATCTTGTCGCCGCTCCATGCGATCGAGGCGCCGACGCCCTTGAAGTCGTAGCGCTGCTCGATCTCCTTGCGGGCCTGGTTCAGGGCGTTGTCGGCCTCCTGCCGGTCCACCTTGGAGACGATGTCGAATGAAGAGTCAGCCATGCCGACAGTGTAACGAGGGGTCCAGCTCAGGCGGAGCCGTGCACGGCTCCGCCGGGGCGCGCGGTGGAGGAGCGCACCACGAACCGCGGGGTCAGCGTGCGGTGCTCGGGGTTCGCGGCCGGATTGTCGAGCTGGGCGAGCATCAGGTGCGCGGCGAGGCGGCCCTGCCCCGCGGGATCCTGCGCGACGGTGGTCAGCCCGAAGAACGCGGACAGCTTGTGGTCGTCGATCCCCACGACGGACAGGTCGTCGGGCACGCGCAGGCCGAGGTCGCGCGCGGCGAGGATGCAGCCGATGCCGATCTCGTCGCTCGCGGCGAAGATCGCGGTGGGCCTGTCGTGCGCGAGCAGCGCCTTCGCCGCCGCGTATCCGGACGGGATGTCGAAGTCGGCCTCCCAGAACCCGGACTCGTCGACGGGGACGCCCGCCGCCCTCATCGCGGTCATCCAGCCGTCGTAGCGGGCGTCGCCGAGCTGGAACGCGCTCGCGATGGTGCGCCCGGCCCCGACGTAGGCGATCCGGGTGTGCCCGAGGGACAGCAGGTGCTCGGTGGCGAGCGTGGCCATCCGGGCGTTGTCGACGTCGACGGCGGTCGCGCCTTCGATGTACCCGCCGATGCTGACCACGGGCTTGCCGAGGGCGCGCAGTGCGCGGATCTCGTCCGGCGTGAGTTCGACGCTCGCGGCGATCAGCCCGTCGATGCTGGCACGGCGCAGCGAGCTGCCGAACACCTGGTCGCGCTGCGTCTCGTTCCCCTGCAGGTCGTACAGGGTCACGTCGTAGCCCTGGCTGAGCAGCACCGACTCGATGCCGGTGAGCAGGTCGGTGAAGAACCAGCGGTCGATGAACGGCACCATGAAGCCGATGTGCCTCGTACGGCCGGTGGCCAGCCCCGAGGCGTTCGAGGAGATCACATAGCCCAGCTCGGCCGCGGCCTCGAGCACCTTCTGCCGGGTCGCCGCCGAGGCGCTCTTCCCGTTCAGGGCGCGCGAGACGGTGGCGATGGACACGCCGGCAAGTCGCGCCACGTCGGCGATGTCAGCCACGGGGCCTCCTGGGAACACGGGTCAGGGGAAGAGTAGCGGTCCTGCCGGCTCGGAGGGAGTCGGCAGTGCACGTTCGCAACATTGTTGTAAACGTTTCCTCAAAGCGCAAGCCCCGATGCAGACCGGAATTTGCCCGTAGTTACGGGAAATCAGAGGATCCTGGCCGCGGCGACCGAGTGAAGAAGTGGTTGCGTGGCGGCGGTCTACACCGCATACTGTAAACGCTTGCGTTCGTGCAAGCGGAGCGCGCGCCCACCCTGGTGCTTGATCGGAGCCGATCGCGCTCCCTTACAGCACCGAGAGAGGTACACCGATGAAGGTGAACAAGAAGAGCGTCGTCGCATTCGGCGCACTCCTCGCGGCCGGCGCGCTGGCGCTGACCGGCTGCGGCGGAAGCAGCAGCGGCGGAGGCTCGTCCGCGGGCAGCGACAAGACCACGAGTTCGCTCACGGTCTGGGTCGACTCGAACCGCGCCGCCGCGATGAAGCAGGTCGCCGCCGACTTCCAGAAGGACAAGGGGATCAAGATCAACCTCGTCGTCAAGGACTACGGCAAGATCCGCGACGACTTCACCGCCCAGGTCCCCACCGGCAAGGGCCCCGACATCACGATCGGCGGTCACGACTGGATCGGGGCGTTCGTCAAGGACGGCCTGGTCGCCCCGATCGAGCTCGGCGACAAGGCCTCGAAGTTCGAGAAGGTCGCCATCTCCGCCGTCAGCTACGACAGCAAGGTGTACGGCCTGCCGTACGCGATCGAGAACATCGCGATCCTGCGCAACACCGCCCTCGCCGACTCCACCCCGGCCACCTACGACGAGATGATCGCCAAGGGCAAGGCGGCGGGCACCAAGTACCCGTTCCTGATCGGCCTGGACGCCACCACCGGCGACGCATACCACACCTACCCGTTCGAGACGTCGTTCGGCAACCAGGTGTTCGCGCAGAACGCGGACGGCACCTACGACGCCAAGAAGCTCACCGTCGGCGACGAGGCGGGCCAGAAGTTCGCGACCTGGCTGGGCGCGCAGGGCGCGGCCGGCATCTTCAACCCGGGTCTGACCGGCGACCTCGCCAAGGCCGCGTTCAACGCCGGGGAGGCGCCGTACTTCATCACCGGCCCGTGGAACCTGCCCGACGCCGAGAAAGCCGGCATCAAGGTCTCCGTCGACCCGATCCCCTCGGCCGGCGGCCAGGAGGCGCGTCCGTTCGCCGGTGTGCAGGCGTTCTTCGTCAACGCCAAGTCCAAGAACACGATCGCGGCGAACGAATTCCTGGTGAACTACCTCGCCACGCCTGCCGTGCAGACCGCGCTCTACAAGGCCGGCGGCCGCCCGCCGGCACTGACCGAGTCGTTCAAGGCCGCGCAGTCCGACCCGGCCGTGGCCGGCTTCGCCAAGGTCGGCGCCAACGCCGTGCCGATGCCCTCGGTGCCCGAGATGGGCTCCGTGTGGGACGACTGGGGCAAGTCCGAGGTCGCCATCATGAAGGGTGCCGACCCGGTCAGCACCTGGACCAAGATGGGCCAGACCATCCAGTCCAAGATCGGCTGATCTGCCGTGATCCCCGGTGCGGGGAGG
>NZ_JBQEOZ010000010.1:5148-135524 GCF_052045495.1 Microbacterium sp. 22242
CCGGAGACGACGTTGTGAAGGGGTCGAGATGACGGGTCCTGCCGTGCAGGAGAAGACGGTCGTGTCCGCCGAGGACAGGGCCAGGCATCGCCGCCAGCGGCGCGCGGCCGCCTACGCCGAGGCCGCATCGGCCGGCTGGAAGGTGTGGCTGGTCAAGATCGTCGCACTCGGCGTGATCGACGCGCTGGCGGTCTTCGCCGTGTTCTCGCTCGCGACGAGCGGACAGTGGACGCCGGCGACGCTGGTCGCCGTGGGCGTGATCGCGGTCAACGCGGTCTACCTGATCCCCGGGCTGCTGCCCGCGAAGTACCTGACGCCGGGGCTCGTCTTCCTGCTGATCTTCCAGATCTTCGTGGTGCTCTACTCCGGGTACGTCGCGTTCACGAACTACGGCTCCGGGCACAACTCCACCAAGGACGACGCGGTCAGCGCGCTGCTGCTGCAGTCGCAGACCCGCGTCGCCGACTCGCCCACCTTCCCGGTCAAGATCCTGGAGAAGGACGGGAAGTTCTACCTGCTCACCGAGAAGCCCGGATCCGACCAGCCGCTCATCGGCGGCGCCGGCCACCCGCTCTCGAGCGAGCCCGGGGTCACCGCCACGGGCGCTCCCGGCTACACCACCCTCGACTTCCAGGGCATCATCGCCCATCAGGACGACATCGCGAAGCTCGCGGTGCCGATCTCCGCGGACGTCAACAAGGGCTACCTCAAGACCACCGACGGATCCAGCGCGTACCTGTTCACCTCGACGCTGAAGTGGGATCCGAAGGCCGACACCATGACCGACAGCAAGTCGGGCACGGTCTACCGCGACACCGGGCACGGCGCGTTCACCGCGAAGGACGGCAGCAAGCTGCTGCCGGGCTGGCAGGTCTGGGTCGGCGGCGAGAACTTCGTCCGCGCGTTCTCCGACCAGTCCATCCGCGGGCCGTTCCTCGCGGTGCTGACCTGGACCTTCGCGTTCGCGATCCTCTCGGTCGCCACGACGTTCATCCTCGGGCTGTTCCTCGCGATCGTCTTCAACGACCCGAAGATGCGCAGCCGCAAGTACTACCGCGTGATCATGATCCTGCCGTACGCGTTCCCGGCGTTCCTGTCCGCCCTGGTGTGGGCCGGCCTGTTCAACACGGACTTCGGCTTCATCAACCAGGTCGCGCTCGGCGGTGCGAAGATCCCATGGCTGACGGATCCCTGGCTCGCCAAGGGCGCGATCCTGGTCGCGAACCTGTGGCTCGGCTTCCCGTACATGTTCCTCGTGACGACCGGCGCGCTGCAGTCGCTGCCGGAGGACGTCGTCGAGGCGGCGCGGGTGGACGGGGCGAGCGTCTGGCAGACGTTCCGGCTCATCAAGTTCCCGCTGCTGCTGGTCGCCGTCGCGCCGCTGCTGGTCGCCTCGTTCGCGTTCAACTTCAACAACTTCGGGCTCATCTACCTGCTCACGAACGGTGGTCCGCAGTTCACCGACGCGAGCATCAACGTGGGATCCACGGATCTGCTCATCTCGATGGTCTACAAGGTCGCCTTCGTCGGCTCCGAGCGGGACTACGGCCTCGCGAGCGCCTTCTCGATCATCATCTTCGTGCTCGTCGCCGGGATCTCGCTGATCGGGTTCCGGCAGACCAAGGTGCTGGAGGATCTGAACTGACATGACCGACATGCTTTCCACGACCGCGGTGCCCGTCTCCACGGCGGCCCTGATCGCCGCTCCCGCTCCGCACGCCCGCAGGCCGTTCGGCCGCTGGTTCCGGGAGACCGGGTGGCGGCACATCATCGGCCTCGTCATGCTGGTGTTCGCCGGCTTCCCCCTCGTGTACGTGCTGTCCGCGTCGCTGAACCCCGGGGGGACCCTGCTCAGCACGAACGGGCTGTTCTCGAAGATCAGCCTGGACAACTACGTGCAGCTGTTCCAGGATCCGACCCGCCCCTACGGCGCGTGGTTCCTGAACACGATCTTCATCGGCGTGCTCACCTCGGTGTGCAGCGTGATCCTGTGCGCACTCGCGGCGTACGCCTTCTCCCGCATGCGCTTCCGCGGGCGCAGGGCGGGGCTGATGACGCTGCTGCTCGTGCAGATGTTCCCGCAGCTCCTCGCGATCGTCGCGATCTTCCTGCTGATGTCCGCGATCGGTGACATCTTCCCCGCACTGGGGCTGAACTCGCAGATCGGCCTGATCCTGGTGTACCTCGGCGGCGCCCTGGGTGCGAACACGTTCCTGATGTACGGCTTCTTCAACACGATCCCCGCGTCGATCGACGAGGCCGCGAAGATCGACGGTGCGGGGCACGCGCGGATCTTCTTCACGATCATCCTGCGCCTGGTCGCGCCGATCCTCGCGGTCGTCGGGATGCTCTCGTTCATCGGGATCACCGGCGACTTCCTGATCGCGTCCACCGTGCTGATCTCCCCGGAGAAGCAGACGCTCGCGGTCGGGCTGTACCAGTACGTCTCCACCGACGCGAAGAACTACGCGGTCTTCGCCGCAGGAGCCGTGCTCGCCGCGATCCTGCCGATGGTGCTGTTCCTCTCGCTGCAGAAGTACATCGTCGGCGGGCTGACCGCCGGCAGCGTCAAATAGCGATCCTCCTCACACCCCCACAACTCAAGGGCTCTGTCACGGCACCGGTCGTGCAACCACGTCGACTTCCGGCGGGTCGCCGCCGCACGCCCTGAAAGGCCTGACATGACCGATCTCCTCCCGCACCACGACGGATCCCCGCTGCACGTCTCGGACGACGCGCCCGCTCTCGGCGACGTCGTCCGGGTGCGACTGCGCGTGCCCGCCGGCTACGGCCCGCTCGCCGCCGTGCGCACGCGCTCGAACCCCGACCACGAGCCGGAGTGGACCGAGGCAGTGCGGATCGGCGCGGCCGACGGCTGGGACTGGTGGGAGGCGCCGGTCACGGTGCGCAACCCGCGGCACGGCTACCGCTTCCTGCTGCAGCACGCGGACGGCCGGATCGAGTGGCTGAACCAGACCGGGATCCATCGCCTGGAGACGCTGGACGCGGAGGACTTCGCGCTCGTCGCGGCGCCGCCCGCGCCCGCCTGGCTGCACGAGTCGGTCATGTACCAGGTCTTCCCCGACCGCTTCGCCCGCTCGGCGCAGGCGGACGAGCATCCGGTGCCGGACTGGGCGATCCCGGCGACCTGGGACACCCCGGTGGATCCGCTCATGCCGGGGCGTGCGCAGCAGTTCTACGGCGGCGACCTCACCGGCGTCATCGAGCGCCTCGACCATCTCGTCGAGCTCGGCGTGAACCTGCTCTACCTCACCCCGGTGTTCCCCGCCGCCTCCAACCACCGCTACGACGCCTCCAGCTTCCTGAGCGTCGACCCGCTGCTGGGCGGCGACGAGGCCTACGCCCGGCTGATCGAGGAGGCGCACGGGCGCGGGATCAAGGTGATCGGCGACCTCACCAGCAACCACTCCGGCGACCGGCACGAGTGGTTCCGCGCGGCCTACGGCCGTCCCGGCGCACCGGACGAGGCGTTCTACTACTTCACGAACGCCGACAACACCGAGTACGAATGCTGGCTGGGCGCCCTCAGCCTGCCGAAGTTCGACTGGTCGAGCGAACAGCTGCGGGAACGCTTCATCGTCGCCGAGGACTCGGTCGTGGCGCGCTGGCTGAAGGCCCCGTACGGCGCCGACGGCTGGCGGGTGGACGTCGCGAACATGACCGGCCGGCTCGGCGCGGTCGACCTGAACGCCGAGGTGCGGCAGCTGCTGCGGGAGACCGTGCGCGGGATCAACCCCGACGCGATCCTGCTCGGCGAGTCCACCAACGACGCAACGAGCGACCTGCAGGGCGACGGCTGGGACGGAGCGATGACCTACCCGTCGTTCACGCGGCCGGTCTGGGCGTGGCTCAGCGAGCCGAACGGCGAGCCGTACCTGACCGCGGAGGGGGAGGAGCGCACCGAGCCCTGGTTCTTCGGGATGGAGGTCGGCGGCATCCCGCGCTACACCGCCCGCGACTTCGTCGACTCGATGACGCGGTTCACCGGAGGGATCCCGTGGCGCGTGCGGCTGGGCAACATGCAGCCGCTGGACACTCACGACACCGCGCGGTTCGCCACGAACGCCGCCCCCGGCACGGTCCCGGTCGCGGTCGGACTGTCCATGACGCTGCCCGGCCTGCCCGTGGTGTTCGCGGGAGACGAGTTCGGGCTGACCGGCGTGGACGGCGAGACCAGCCGCACGCCGATCCCGTGGGGATCGGAGGGGCGTCCCGAGGTGGCGGAGCGGATCGCGCTGTACCGCGACCTCGTGCGGCTGCGGCGGGAGCACCCCGTGCTCGGCACCGGCGGGCTGCGCTGGCTGCACGTCGGCGACGATGCGGTGGTCTTCGTGCGCGAGTCCGCCCAGGAGAGCGTGCTGGTGCTCGCGGCGCGCGGCGACGCGGACGTCGAGCTCGCCCCGGGCGCGCTGCCCGGCGCTGCCGCGGCGGACGCTCTCTTCGGCGACGCGATGCTGGCGGTGGCCGCGGACGGCGGCGCGGTGCTCACCGCCGACGGCCCGGTGTTCGCCGCCTGGGCCCTGCCCGGCGTGGCCGCTCCGGGGGCCGTCGCGCCCTGAAACGCCGACCGGGGCGGGCGACCCGGGCGGCACTCCGGGCGGCGCTCCGCGTGCCGCCCGGGGGCCGCTGCTGCGCGCTCGTATGCTCGGAGCATGGCACGGATCGGGGGACGCAACACGGGCGTGGCCTGGCTCGCCGGGGTCGTCTGCGCCGGCGTCGTCGCCGGCCTGTTCTATCTGGCCGCGCCGATGGGACCGGTCATGGTGAAGTACTTCGCCGAGGTGCTCGGCTCCGTCGGGCAGTGACCGCGCGGCGGCCTCGACATTCCCCGGCACGCCTCCGGTGCCGGGCCGGATCCCGGAGCTACCCTCGAAGGACCGCACCCGGATTGAGGAGCTCCCATGAGTGACCACGAGGTTTCGAAGCCGGCGCAGGCGCACGACGTCGACGACGCCGTGGCCGCCGCCCCCGCTGGGGGTGCCGTCGAGCCCGCCGATGAGACGCCGGCCGCGCCTGCAGAGGACGGGGCGCTCAGCCCCGCGCCCGAGACGGAGGACGTCGCGCCCGATCACGCCGCCGTCGCGCCCGATCACGCCGCCGTCGCGCAGAGTGCGAACGAGAGCCTGGCCGAGGCCGCCCGCGCTGCCGAGGGCAGGAGAGACACCACCGAGCACGGCGCGGGGGAGCGGGTCTCCGAAGAGCGTCCGGACGATGACGCGTCTGCCGCGCCCGCCCGTGCCGAGGCGGCGGAGAAGCCCGCAGTCCCGGCCGAGGACCCCGACGTGGCAGCGTTCGCCGAGGCCGAGGCCTCGTACCCCGGCACGTTCGGCGGAACCTTCACCCCGCCGCCGCCGCGCGCCGAGACGCCGGAGAGCTCGGCGGAGACCACCGCGATCGGCTCCACGACGACCCTCACGCCCGAGGCGGTCGCCGGCGAGACGCAGGTGATCACGTCGCAGACCGAGCCGCGCGTCGGCGAGCCGGAGCCGGCGGACGCCGCCCCCCTCCCGATCTTCGTGCAGGCGCCCGAGGCGCCGCGCGAGCGCGGCAACCGCGGAGCGATCTTCGGGATCGGCCTGCTCGCCGCCCTCAGCTTCGCCGTGCTGTACCTCGGCACCGCGCTCGGCATCGCCGCGATCGCCGGCAAGGTCACCGGCGACAGCATCGGCACGTTCCTGCAGGGCCAGCTGCTCAGTGCCGGCCTATGGCTGCCGGTGGCCCTGTTCGCGATCGGCTTCTGGCTGCTCGGCGCGATCATCAACCGCGGGCGCTGGGGCTTCTGGGTGGTCTTCGGCATCGTCGTCGGGGTGTTCGCCTACTTCGGGCACGTTCTCGGCGCCATCGGATCCGTGGAGTTCTGGAAGCTCGGCACCACCGAGCTCGGCAGGCTCGCGGCTTCGCAGCTGCTCGCGCCGCTCGCGATCGCGGCCTTCATCTTCGGTCGCGAGCTCACGATCTGGTTCGGCGCCTGGGCGGCTCGGACCGGGGCGCGCCGCACCGCACGGAACGAGGAGGCGCAGCGCGAGTACGAGCGCGTCCTCGAGGCCGGACCCCGACTGCCGCAGTAAGCGGCCCCGCCCCTCCCGCAGGGAGACCATCACGAACGCTTCGACGCAGGACCCCCGCGAGCCACGGCGCGCGGGGGTTCCGCCCGTGCTCGCCTGGGCGATCGGCGTGGTCTCCTTCTTCGCGCTCGCCATCATGGGGCTCGGCATGCTCAGCCTGTTCTCCGAGCAGGACATCATCTCCGTGCCCCGGCTCGGCCAGCTGCCCGGCATCGTCGGCATGGGCCTCGCCGTGCTGGTGTTCGCCCTCGCGCTGCGCGGCGTGCTCGCCGAGGTCCGCCCGTCGTTCGTCTCGAGCGTCTTCCTCGCGCTGGCGGCCGCGCTCGTGCACCTCGGCGGCGTATGGGGGGCCGCGGTGTCGGAGGGGTCAGGCGCCGTGCGGGCGACGGCCGCGGCCGGCCAGCTCGTGCTCGGCGGATCGAGTGCGGTGATGGTGCTGTCGGCCCTCATCGCGGCGTGGGTCGGGATCGCGCTGCGCCGCACGGCCTCCCGCGCCCCGCGCTGGCCGTGGGAGAAGGACGAGGACCGGTAGCCGGATTCGCGCGCCGCGCGCACCCGGGCGTGTCGGGCCCGTACGCTGGGAACGTGGAGCGCTCGCTGGAGACCCAGGTGGATCAGGCCGTGGAGGCCTGGCTGCGCTGGGTGCCGCGCTGGGAGCCGTCCACCCACCGCGGCCGGGTCGCTCCGTGCCGCCGCTGCCTCGGCTCTCCCGTGCTGTCGGCCGCGGGCATCGGCGCGAACGTGCCGCACGGCGTGCAGCACGGGCTGTCTACCAGGATCAAGACGATCGTGGACCATGCGGTCGCCGAGTACACCGCCCGCAACCTGCCGATGCTGCAGGGCGAGCTGGACCAGCAGGCGGCCCGCAACCGAGCGCGCGCCTACCGGCCCACCGAGGACCTCGAGCCCGAGTACGAGGGCATGCCGCTGGATCCGGATCCGGTGCCGGGGGCGCCTTTCCTGTTCACGATCGCCGGCATGGCCGACGAGGACGCGCGCGAGCTGCCCCCGCTGCCGCCGCTCAGCGACGAGGCCAAGGCCGCCCTGCGGCGCGAGGTCGCCCTCGCCGACGACTACGCGAACGTCGTGGGCCGGGAGATCTGCGGTCTGCTGCTGCGGCATCGCCTGCGCGTGCAGGCGGCGATCTCGGAGTATGTGGAGCCGCAGATCGAGGCCATGCTCGCGGAGCTGACCGAGGCACTGGACTCCCCCTTCGACCCCGACACGCTCTGACCGCGGCGCGCGCCGTTTGCCGGCCCGGATCCGCGAGAAACCAGATCCAGCATGAGACCCGCCTGCAGAAGGTAGGTCTCATGCTGGATCTGGTGTCTCGCCGAGCGGGGCGTGTGCGCAGCCGGACATTCGCTGGGAGACCGGATCCGGGCTGGCGCTGGCGCTGGCGCTGGCGCGCGCGCATGGCTATCGCTTTTCGATAGATGAAGATCGCTATGCCCTGGTGGATCACGCTCGCGGTGATGGGGTCGGTACTGCTCACCATCGCGACCACGGCCGAACGGCGCGCCGAGCGGGCTCCGATGACCGCCCGCCTGCGAGACCTGCGCTGATCGGCTCCGGATCCGCCGCCGAATCCGAACCCCACGACCGCGGGCGGATCCGGCCCGGCGCGCCGCCCGCGCGCATTTGACCGACCGTGTTACGCGGCATTACCATAGGACGGGTATGCGTGTGTCCTGACGCGCGCATGCAGGGCGCCGGCACTCGCCGGTTCCGCCCCCACGGCATACCCACCATCCATACGCACGTCGGCTTCGGCGTGCGGGCGGGTCTGATGTGAACCCCATCACGCTGTCACCGTGCAGCACAACAAGGAGAAGCAGTGCCAACTATTCAGCAGTTGGTTCGCAAGGGTCGTTCGCCCAAGGTCTCTAAGACCAAGGCTCCCGCCCTGAAGTCGAACCCGCAGCAGGCCGGCGTGTGCACCCGCGTGTACACCACCACCCCGAAGAAGCCGAACTCGGCGATGCGCAAGGTCGCCCGTGTGAAGCTGCGCAACGGCACCGAGGTCACCGCGTACATCCCCGGTGAGGGCCACAACCTGCAGGAGCACTCGCTGGTGCTCGTGCGCGGTGGCCGTGTGAAGGACCTCCCCGGTGTCCGCTACAAGATCGTCCGCGGCGCCCTGGACACCCAGGCCGTCAAGAACCGTAAGCAGGCTCGTTCCCGCTACGGCGCGAAGAAGGGTTGAGTTAGATGCCTCGTAAGGGCCCCGCCCCCAAGCGCCCCGTCGTCAACGACCCGGTCTACGGCGCACCGATCGTCAGTCAGCTGGTCAACAAGATCCTCATCGACGGCAAGAAGTCGCTCGCCGAGGCCATCGTCTACGGCGCCCTCCGCGGCGTTGAGGCGAAGGGCGGTCAGGATGCCGTCGCGACCCTGAAGAAGGCGCTCGACAACATCCGTCCGACCCTCGAGGTCAAGAGCCGCCGCGTCGGCGGCTCGACCTACCAGGTCCCGGTCGAGGTGAAGCCGCACCGCGCGAACACGCTCGCCCTCCGCTGGCTCGTGAGCTACGCGAAGAGCCGTCGCGAGAAGACCATGACCGAGCGTCTCCAGAACGAGATCCTGGACGCCTCGAACGGCCTGGGCGCCGCGGTCAAGCGCCGCGAGGACACCCACAAGATGGCCGAGTCGAACCGCGCCTTCGCGCACTACCGCTGGTAACAGCCCGTCCGTCCGGGGAGCCGAACGCTCCCCGGACGGGCAACCCACTTCACTTTCGTCGTGACAACGACAGCAGAGGATAAGGACACCCCGTGGCACAAGACGTGCTCACCGACCTGAGCAAGGTCCGCAACATCGGCATCATGGCGCACATCGATGCCGGCAAGACCACCACCACCGAGCGCATTCTGTTCTACACGGGTGTGAACCACAAGATCGGTGAGACCCACGACGGCGCCTCGACGACCGACTGGATGGAGCAGGAGAAGGAGCGCGGCATCACGATCACGTCTGCCGCCGTGACCTGCTTCTGGGACAAGCACCAGATCAACATCATCGACACGCCCGGTCACGTCGACTTCACGGTCGAGGTGGAGCGCTCGCTCCGCGTCCTCGACGGCGCGGTCGCCGTGTTCGACGGCAAGGAGGGCGTCGAGCCCCAGTCCGAGACGGTGTGGCGTCAGGCCGACAAGTACAACGTTCCCCGCATCTGCTTCGTCAACAAGATGGACAAGCTGGGTGCGGACTTCTACTACACGGTCGACACCATCGTGAACCGCCTCGGCGCCAAGCCGCTCGTCCTGCAGCTGCCGATCGGCGCCGAGAGCGACTTCGTCGGCGTCATCGACCTCATCGAGATGCGCGCACTGGTCTGGCCCGGCGATGCCAAGGGCGACGTGACCATGGGCGCCAAGTACGAGGTGCAGGAGATCCCCGCCGACCTCAAGGACAAGGCCGACGAGTACCGCCACACGCTGCTCGAGACCGTCGCCGAGTCCGACGACGCGCTGCTCGAGAAGTACTTCGGCGGTGAGGAGCTCACGGTCGCCGAGATCAAGGGCGCCATCCGCAAGCTGACCGTCGCGTCGGAGCTCTACCCGGTGCTCTGCGGTTCCGCGTTCAAGAACCGCGGCGTGCAGCCGATGCTCGACGCGGTCGTCGACTTCCTCCCCTCGCCCCTGGACGTGCCCGCCATCGAGGCGCACGACCCCAAGGACGAAGAGAAGATCATCGAGCGCCACCCGGACGCGAACGACCCGTTCGCGGCCCTCGCGTTCAAGGTCGCCGTGCACCCGTTCTTCGGTCGCCTGACCTACGTGCGCGTCTACTCGGGTCACCTCGACTCCGGCGCCCAGGTCATCAACTCGACCAAGGGCAAGAAGGAGCGCATCGGGAAGATCTTCCAGATGCACGCCAACAAGGAGAACCCGGTCGACTCGCTCACCGCCGGCAACATCTACGCCGTGATCGGCCTGAAGGACACCACCACCGGTGACACCCTCGCCGACATCGCGCAGCCGGTCGTCCTCGAGTCGATGACGTTCCCGGAGCCGGTCATCGAGGTCGCGATCGAGCCGAAGACCAAGGCAGACCAGGAGAAGCTGGGCACCGCGATCCAGAAGCTCGCCGAGGAGGACCCGACCTTCCGCACCGAGCTCAACCCCGAGACCGGTCAGACGACCATCAAGGGCATGGGCGAGCTGCACCTCGACATCCTCGTGGACCGCATGAAGCGCGAGTTCAAGGTCGAGGCGAACGTCGGCAAGCCGCAGGTGGCGTACCGCGAGACGATCAAGAAGGCCGTCGAGAAGCACGACTACACGCACAAGAAGCAGACCGGTGGCTCCGGCCAGTTCGCGAAGATCCAGTTCACGATCGAGCCTCTCGACCTGAACGACGAGAAGTCGTACGAGTTCGTGAACAGCGTGACCGGTGGTCGCATCCCGCGCGAGTACATCGAGCCCACCAACCAGGGCTTCCAGGACGCCATGGCGACCGGTGCGCTCGCGGGCTACCCGATGGTGGGCGTCAAGGCGACGCTGCTCGACGGCGCCTCGCACGACGTCGACTCCTCGGAGATGGCGTTCAAGATCGCCGGATCCATGGGCTTCAAGGAGGCCGTGCGCCGCGCGAACCCCGTGCTGCTCGAGCCGCTCATGGCCGTCGAGGTGCGCACGCCCGAGGAGTACATGGGCGACGTGATCGGCGACCTGAACTCGCGTCGCGGCCAGATCCAGTCGATGGAGGACGCCCAGGGCGTCAAGGTCGTCCGCGCGTCGGTGCCGCTGTCCGAGATGTTCGGCTACATCGGCGACCTGCGCTCGAAGACCTCGGGCCGTGCGGTCTACTCGATGGAGTTCGACAGCTACGCCGAGGTCCCGAAGGCCGTCGCCGACGAGATCGTCCAGAAGACCAAGGGCGAGTAAGCCCTAGGAGCCTGGCGGGCCCCGCGGGGTCCGCCAGGCACTCAGACAACTTCACATCGTCTCTCTACTAAACTGAGAACCCAAACCCGTAGGGAAACGGTCACAATCCAGTGCCCGGCGCCCCTACACGACGTCCTGAGGAGGACCCAGTGGCTAAGGCCAAGTTCGAGCGGACCAAGCCGCACGTGAACATCGGAACGATCGGTCACGTCGACCACGGCAAGACCACGCTCACCGCCGCGATCTCGAAGGTGCTCGCCGACAAGTTCCCGTCGGCCACCAACGTGCAGCGCGACTTCGCGTCGATCGACTCGGCTCCTGAGGAGCGTCAGCGCGGTATCACGATCAACATCTCGCACGTCGAGTACGAGACCCCGAAGCGTCACTACGCGCACGTCGACGCGCCCGGTCACGCCGACTACATCAAGAACATGATCACCGGTGCCGCTCAGATGGACGGCGCGATCCTCGTGGTCGCCGCCACCGACGGCCCGATGGCGCAGACCCGTGAGCACGTTCTGCTCGCCAAGCAGGTCGGCGTGCCGTACCTGCTCGTCGCGCTGAACAAGGCCGACATGGTCGACGACGAGGAGATCCTGGAGCTCGTCGAGCTCGAGGTCTCCGAGCTGCTCGCCAGCCAGGGCTTCGCCGAGGACGCGCCGGTCGTGCGCGTCTCGGGCCTGAAGGCGCTCGAGGGCGACGAGAAGTGGACGCAGTCGATCCTCGACCTCATGGAGGCCGTCGACAACTCGATCCCCGACCCGGTGCGCGACAAGGACAAGCCGTTCCTGATGCCGATCGAGGACGTCTTCACGATCACCGGTCGTGGCACGGTCGTCACCGGCCGCGCCGAGCGTGGCACCCTCGCGATCAACTCCGAGGTCGAGATCGTCGGCATCCGCCCGACGCAGAAGACCACGGTCACCGGTATCGAGATGTTCCACAAGCAGCTCGACGAGGCATGGGCCGGCGAGAACTGCGGTCTGCTCCTCCGCGGCACCAAGCGCGAGGACGTCGAGCGCGGCCAGGTCGTCGTGAAGCCGGGTTCGATCACCCCGCACACCGACTTCGAGGGCACCGCGTACATCCTGTCCAAGGACGAGGGTGGCCGCCACAACCCCTTCTACACGAACTACCGCCCGCAGTTCTACTTCCGCACCACCGACGTCACCGGCGTCATCTCGCTGCCCGAGGGCACCGAGATGGTCATGCCCGGCGACACCACCGACATGTCGGTCGAGCTGATCCAGCCGATCGCCATGGAGGAGGGCCTCGGCTTCGCCATCCGCGAGGGTGGCCGCACCGTCGGCGCCGGCACGGTCACGAAGATCGTCAAGTAAGCAGCTGCTTCCTCGCAGAGGGGTCGGACCTTCGGGTCCGGCCCCTCTGTCGTGTCCGGGCGCCGATCTCGGGGTTCCGCTCCCGATGGCCGACCGGCAGAATGGGCCATGCGCGGTCGATCGTCGGCCGCCGGCAATGGAGGGGATCCCATGGGTTTCGGAGACGCCATCAACGACGCGGTGAACAAGGGCAAGGAGTTCTTCGAGGAGAACAAGGAGAAGATCGACGAGGTCCTGCACAGCGAGCAGGCCGAGGGCATCAGCGACAGCGTTCTGGAGGGGGCAGCGAACCTCGCCAAGAAGGTCGCGCCGGGTGCCGCCGAGCAGATCGACGGAGTCCGCGACGACGTCGACAAGGCCGTCGGCACCGAGTGATCGCTGCCGTGCTCTGACGGTTTCCGCGAAGGCGGGGTGCCACGGCGCCCCGCCTTCGTCGTGCACGGCCGGCACCGCGCCGTCCCACCCGGTCCGGCGTTCCCCGGGCGACACGCCGGGCTACGTGCGCGACACGCCCGAGTTTGCGACACGCCCGGGCTGCACGTAGACTAGTGAGGTTCCACATTCCGGTGCGCGTTGCGACGTGCCACGGATCACTGTCACGGCAGTGCACAGACGGCGCCCCTCCTTCTTCATCGGGAGGCGGGCGCAGGGATCTGGGCCGCGGGCAGCAGAACACACAACCGACACCTCTTCACCGAGGCCCCGCCGTGTGCGGGGGTCGGCTTCCGCGGGTCGCAAGGCTCAGGGCTGACAGCAGAACAGTGGTGCGCCCCTTCGACAGGCTCAGGGACCGGATCTCAGGATCCGCAACTGCGCCAGGAGGAGGAGTGCGAAGGCGCAGAACGCGCCGTCGCGCGTCCAATGCCCCCGGATCACCCGGTCCGGGCAGGTACGACGCTTAATGAGAGAGAGCAGACAATGGCGGGACAGAAGATCCGCATTCGCCTGAAGTCGTATGACCACGAGGTCATCGACACGTCGGCCCGCAAGATCGTCGACACCGTGACCCGTGCGGGCGCGACCGTCGTCGGCCCGGTGCCGCTTCCGACCGAGAAGAACGTCGTGTGCGTCATCCGGTCGCCCCACAAGTACAAGGACAGCCGCGAGCACTTCGAGATGCGCACCCACAAGCGTCTGATCGACATCGTCGACCCGACGCCGAAGGCCGTGGACTCGCTCATGCGTCTCGACCTTCCTGCTGACGTCAACATCGAGATCAAGCTGTAAGGGGATCGAGATGGCCGATATCAACGCAAAGATTTCCAAGGGCCTGCTCGGCACCAAGCTCGGCATGACCCAGGTCTGGAACGAGAACGGCAAGCTCGTGCCGGTCACCGTCATCGAGCTGGCTCCGAACGTGGTCACCCAGATCCGCACCCCCGAGAAGGACGGCTACAACGCCGTGCAGATCGCGGCCGGTCAGATCGACCCGCGCAAGGTCACCCAGCCGCTCGTCAAGCACTTCGAGGCCGCGGGTGTCACCCCGCGCCGTCACGTCACCGAGATCCGCACCGCGGACGCCGGCGACTACACGCTGGGCCAGGAGCTCACCGTGGACGGCACCTTCGAGGCCGGCCAGCTGGTCGACGTCGTCGGCACCAGCAAGGGCAAGGGCTTCGCCGGTGTCATGAAGCGCCACAACTTCAAGGGCGTCTCCGCCTCGCACGGTTCGCACCGCAACCACCGCAAGCCCGGCTCGATCGGTGCTTCCTCGACCCCGAGCCGTGTCTTCAAGGGCATGCGCATGGCCGGTCGCATGGGTGGAGAGCGCGTCACCGTCCTCAACCTCACGGTGCACGCCGTCGACGCCGAGAAGGGTCTGCTGCTCGTCAAGGGCGCCGTCCCCGGTGCGCGCGGCCGCATCGTCTACGTCCGCAACGCAGTGAAGGGTGCCTGAGTCCCATGGCTGACACCACTCTGACGCTCGACGTGTTCGCCGGCGGCAAGAAGACCGGTACGGTCGACGCCCCCGCCGCGATCTTCGACGCCAAGACCAACGTCCCGCTGATCCACCAGGTCGTCGTCGCGCAGCTCGCCGCGGCCCGCCAGGGCACCCACTCGACCAAGCGTCGTGGTGAGGTCTCCGGCGCCGGCCGCAAGCCCTTCAAGCAGAAGGGCACGGGTAACGCCCGTCAGGGCTCGATCCGCGCGCCGCACATGACCGGTGGTGGCATCGTCCACGGCCCGAAGCCGCGCGACTACTCGCAGCGCACCCCCAAGAAGATGATCGCCGCCGCCCTGCTGGGTGCGCTGAGCGACCGCTTCCGCGGTGAGCGCCTGCACGTCGTCGAGTCCTTCGGGATCGAGGGCAAGCCGTCCACCAAGACGGCCGCCGCGTTCCTGACCGCGCTCCCGGGCAAGAACGTCCTCGTGGTCATCGACCGCGACGACGACCTGACCGCGCTGAGCGTCCGCAACCTGGCCGGCGTGCACGTGCTGTACTTCGACCAGCTCAACGCCTACGACGTGGTCAACTCCGACGACCTCGTCTTCACCAAGGCCGCCTTCGACGCGTTCGTCGCGCAGAAGACCGGCGCTACCGAGGAGGTCTCGGCATGAGCGACAACATCCTCGCCGCCGCCGCGAACAAGGATCCGCGCGACATCATCCTGAAGCCCGTCGTCTCCGAGAAGAGCTACGGACTGATCGATGAGGGCAAGTACACCTTCCTGGTGGACCCGCGCGCCTCGAAGACGGAGATCAAGCTCGCCATCGAGAAGATCTTCGACGTCAAGGTCGCCAGCGTCAACACGATCAACCGCGTCGGCAAGGCTCGCCGCACCCGCTTCGGCACCGGCAAGCGCAAGGACACCAAGCGCGCGATCGTGGCTCTGAAGTCGGGCACCATCGACATCTTCACGGCAGTGAACTGACCGGGGGATAAGGACAGAACATGGCTATTCGCAAGTACAAGCCCACGACCCCGGGTCGCCGCGGCTCGTCGGTGGCCGACTTCGCCGAGATCACCCGATCGACGCCGGAGAAGTCGCTCCTCCGTCCGCTGAGCAAGACCGGCGGCCGCAACAACCAGGGCCGCATCACCACCCGTCACATCGGTGGCGGCCACAAGCGCCAGTACCGCGTCATCGACTTCCGTCGCAACGACAAGGACGGCATCGACGCCAAGGTCGCTCACATCGAGTACGACCCCAACCGCACCGCGCGCATCGCGCTGCTGCACTACTTCGACGGCGAGAAGCGCTACATCCTCGCGCCGAACAAGCTGAAGCAGGGCGACGTCGTCGAGTCGGGCGCTTCCGCCGACATCAAGCCGGGCAACAACCTCCCGCTGAAGAACATCCCCACGGGTACGGTCATCCACGCCATCGAGCTCCGCCCCGGCGGCGGCGCGAAGATGGCCCGCTCGGCCGGCGTCTCCGTGCGCCTGGTCGCGAAGGACGGCCCCTACGCGCAGCTGCGTCTCCCCTCGGGCGAGATCCGCAACGTCGACGCGCGCTGCCGTGCGACGATCGGCGAGGTCGGCAACGCCGAGCAGTCGAACATCAACTGGGGCAAGGCCGGCCGCATGCGCTGGAAGGGCGTCCGCCCGACCGTCCGCGGTGTCGCCATGAACCCGGTCGACCACCCGCACGGTGGTGGTGAGGGCAAGACGTCCGGTGGACGTCACCCCGTCACCCCGTGGGGCCAGGCTGAGGGACGCACCCGTCACGCCAACAAGGAAAGCGACAAGTACATCGTGCGTCGCCGTAACGCTGGCAAGAAGCGCAAGTAGGAGTAAGAGAAGATGCCTCGCAGTCTTAAGAAGGGCCCCTTCGTCGACGAGCACCTGCTTCGCAAGGTGGTCGTGCAGAACGAAGCCGGCACCAAGAACGTCATCAAGACCTGGTCGCGCCGGTCGATGATCATCCCCGCCATGCTGGGACACACCATCGCCGTGCACGACGGACGCAAGCACATCCCCGTGTTCGTGTCCGAGTCCATGGTCGGCCACAAGCTGGGCGAGTTCGCGCCCACCCGCACCTTCCGCGGCCATGTGAAGGACGACAAGAAGGGCCGTCGCCGCTGACGCGGCGGCGCAGAGAGGAGAGAGAGATGGTGGAGTCCATCGCACGCGTGCGACACATCCGCGTGACCCCTCAGAAGGCTCGTCGTGTCGTCGCGCTCATCAAGGGCAAGCAGGCCGCTGAGGCCCTCGCCATCCTGAAGTTCGCGCAGCAGAGCGCTTCCGAGCCGATCTACAAGCTCGTGCACTCCGCGATGGCGAACGCTCAGGTGAAGGCCGATCGCGACGGTGAGTACCTCGACGAGCAGGACCTGTACGTGAAGAACGCCTTCGTGGACGAGGGGACGACGCTGAAGCGTTTCCAGCCCCGCGCCCAGGGCCGCGCGTTCCAGATCAAGAAGCGCACGAGCCACATCACGGTCGTGCTGGCCACCCCTGAGGTCGCTGAGACCGCGGGTGCCAAGACGAAGAAGGCGAGCAAGTAATGGGACAGAAGGTAAACCCGTACGGCTTCCGCCTCGGCATCACCACGGACCACGTGTCCCGGTGGTTCTCCGACTCGACCAAGCCGGGTCAGCGTTACGCCGACTACGTGGCCGAGGACATCCGGATCCGCAAGCTCCTGCAGACGCAGCTCGACCGCGCCGGCGTGAGCAACATCGAGATCGAGCGGACCCGCGATCGTGTGCGTGTGGACATCCACACCGCGCGTCCCGGCATCGTCATCGGCCGCCGCGGCGCCGAGGCCGAGCGCATCCGTGGCGACCTCGAGAAGCTCACGGGCAAGCAGATCCAGCTGAACATCCTCGAGGTGAAGAACCCCGAGGCCGACGCTCAGCTCGTCGCCCAGGGCATCGCCGAGCAGCTCTCTGCTCGCGTCGCCTTCCGCCGCGCCATGCGCAAGGGCCTCCAGGGTGCCCAGCGCGCCGGTGCCAAGGGCATCCGGATCCAGGTCTCGGGCCGCCTCGGCGGCGCGGAGATGAGCCGGTCGGAGTTCTACCGCGAGGGTCGTGTGCCGCTGCACACGCTGCGCGCGAACATCGACTACGGCTTCTACGAGGCCAAGACCACCTTCGGCCGCATCGGCGTGAAGGTCTGGATCTACAAGGGCGACCTCACCAACAAGGAGCTCGCTCGCGAGCAGGCCAACCAGAAGCCCTCCCGCGACCGTGGCGGCGACCGCCGCCGTGGCCCGCGCAGCGAGGCTCCCGTCGCAGAAGGAGCGTCTGCCTGATGCTTATCCCTCGCAAGGTCAAGTTCCGCAAGCAGCACCACCCGAAGCGTGACGGCGCCGCCACCGGCGGCACGAAGGTCTCCTTCGGCGAGTTCGGCATCCAGGCCCTCACCTCCGCGTACGTGACCAACCGTCAGATCGAGTCCGCTCGTATCGCGATGACGCGTCACATCAAGCGCGGTGGAAAGGTGTGGATCAACATCTACCCCGACCGTCCGCTCACGAAGAAGCCTGCCGAGACCCGCATGGGTTCCGGTAAGGGCTCCCCGGAGTGGTGGGTCGCCAACGTCAAGCCGGGTCGCGTCCTGTTCGAGGTCGCCGGTGTCAACGAGCAGCTCGCTCGCGAGGCACTGACCCGTGCCATTCACAAGCTGCCGCTCAAGGCACGCATCATCAAGCGCGAGGAGGGCGACGCGTAATGGCGATCGGCACCAAGGAGCTCGGTGTGACCGAGCTCGACACGTTCGAAGACCAGCGCCTCGTCGAGGAGCTGCGCAAGGCCAAGGAGGAGCTGTTCAACCTCCGCTTCCAGTCGGCCACCGGCCAGCTGGAGAGCCACGGCCGCATCCGCGCCGTCAAGCGCGACATCGCGCGCCTGTACACCGTGATCCGCGAGCGCGAGCTGGGCATCCGTGCGACGCCCGCTCCGGTCGAGGCTCCGGCCAAGAAGGCGTCCAAGGCAAAGGCGAAGAAGGCCGATGAGGCCGACGCGCCGAAGGAGGAGGCCGAGTAATGGCTGAGAAGAAGGCTGCTGCCGCAGAGGCCGAGGTCGTCTCGCACGATGTGCGCGACGCCGACGCCCGCGGTTACCGCAAGTCGCGCCGTGGCTACGTCGTCAGCGACAAGATGGACAAGACCATCGTCGTCGAGGTCGAGGACCGCGTGAAGCACCCGCTGTACGGCAAGGTGATCCGCCGCACGACCAAGGTCAAGGCGCACGACGAGAACAACACCGCCGGCATCGGCGACCTCGTTCTCATCAACGAGACCCGCCCGCTGAGCGCCACCAAGCGCTGGCGTCTGGTGGAGATCCTGGAGAAGGCAAAGTGATCCAGACCGAGTCCCGACTCAAGGTCGCCGACAACACCGGCGCCAAGGAGCTGCTCACCATCCGCGTGCTCGGCGGCTCCAGCCGTCGCTACGCCGGCGTGGGCGACATCATCGTCGCCACGGTGAAGGACGCGATCCCCGGTGGGAACGTGAAGAAGGGTGACGTCGTCAAGGCCGTCATCGTCCGCACCGTGAAGCAGACCCGCCGTCCCGACGGCTCGTACATCAAGTTCGACGAGAACGCCGCCGTGATCCTGAAGAACGACGGGGAGCCCCGCGGCACCCGCATCTTCGGTCCGGTCGGCCGTGAGCTCCGTGACAAGAAGTTCATGAAGATCGTCTCGCTCGCCCCGGAGGTGCTGTAACTCATGGCGAACATCAAGAAGGGTGACCTGGTCCAGGTCATCTCCGGCCGCAAGCAGGAAAAGGGCGGCGACCGCGGCAAGCAGGGCAAGGTCCTCGAGGTCCTCGTCGAGCAGAACCGCGTGATCGTGGAGGGCGTGAACTACGCCACCAAGCACTCCCGCGTCGGTCAGACGCAGCGCGGCACCAAGACGGGCGGCATCGAGACCATCGAGGCCCCCATCCACATCTCGAACGTCGCCCTGATCGACCCCGAGACGAAGAAGCCGACCCGCGTCGGCCACCGCGTCGAGGAGCAGGTCAAGGACGGCGTGAAGCGCACGGTCCGCGTGCGCTACGCGAAGAAGAGCGGTAAGGACCTCTGATGGCGGCTGCTGACGCCGCGGGCGCTGTCAAGGTGCAGCCCCGCCTGAAGGCGAAGTACAACAACGAGATCAAGAAGGCCCTGCAGGACGAGTTCGGCTACGAGAACGTCATGCAGATCCCCGGCCTGGTCAAGGTCGTCGTCAACACCGGTGTCGGTGAGGCGGCGCGCGACTCCAAGGTGATCGATGGTGCGGTCGACGACCTCACCAAGATCACCGGCCAGAAGCCGATCGTCACGAAGGCCCGCAAGTCCATCGCGCAGTTCAAGCTGCGCGAGGGCCAGCCCATCGGCGCGCACGTCACCCTCCGCGGCGACCGCGCCTGGGAGTTCGTGGACCGCCTCGTGAACCTGGCGCTGCCGCGCATCCGCGACTTCCGCGGGCTGAGCGACAAGCAGTTCGACGGCAACGGCAACTACACCTTCGGTCTCACGGAGCAGAGCGTGTTCCACGAGATCGATCAGGACAAGATCGACCGCGTCCGCGGCTTCGACATCACTGTCGTCACCACGGCGAAGAACGACGACGAGGGCCGGGCACTGCTCCGCCACCTCGGCTTCCCGTTCAAGTCGAACGACGCACAGGCGTAAGACCATGCTCTGAAGACCGGATCCCGGGGGTTCCCTCGGGATCCGGTCTTCGGGCCGTTTCGACTCCGCGGCTCCGCCGCCTCGCTCAACGACCGTTCCGCGGTCTGCGTGGCAGTCCGCGGTGACGTACAATTGAAAATTGCGTGTTCATCGCAGGCCGTCTGTCGTGTAACGGCAGCCGGAACCTCATGACGAAAGAAGACAACTATGACGATGACAGACCCGGTCGCAGATCTGCTGACCCGTCTGCGCAACGCGAACTCGGCGCATCACGACTCCGTGACCCTGCCGTCGAGCAAGCTCAAGACCCACATCGCCGAGATCCTCCAGCAGGAGGGCTACATCGCCGGCTGGGAGGTCGCTGACGCCCGCGTCGGGAAGAACCTCACGATCGAGCTGAAGTACGGCCCGAACCGCGAGCGGTCGATCGCCGGCATCAAGCGCGTCTCGAAGCCCGGTCTCCGCGTGTACGCGAAGTCGACGGAGCTCCCCAAGGTGCTCGGCGGCCTCGGCGTCGCGATCCTGTCCACCTCCTCCGGTCTGCTCACGGACCGTCAGGCAGAGCAGAAGGGCGTGGGCGGAGAAGTTCTCGCCTACGTGTGGTGATCTGAAATGTCGCGTATTGGACGACTTCCCATCGAGATCCCTGCGGGCGTGACCGTCACGGTCGACGGCCGCGAGGTCTCGGTGAAGGGCCCGAAGGGCGAGCTCTCGCTCACCGTGGCCTCTCCCATCGAGGTGTCGGTCGAGGAGAACCAGGTTCTCGTCACCCGTCCGGACGACGAGCGCGCTTCGCGTTCGCTGCACGGCCTGACCCGCACCCTCATCAGCAACGACATCATCGGCGTGACCCAGGGCTACACCAAGGGCCTCGAGGTCGTCGGCACCGGTTACCGCGTGCAGCAGAAGGGCAGCTCTGTGGAGTTCGCCCTCGGCTTCTCGCACCCGGTCCTCATCGACCCGCCCGCCGGTATCACCCTGACGGTCGAGGGCAACAACAAGCTCACCGTCAGCGGCATCTCGAAGCAGGCCGTCGGCGAGGCGGCTGCGAACATCCGCAAGATCCGCAAGCCCGAGCCGTACAAGGGCAAGGGTGTGCGGTACGCCGGCGAGGTCGTGCGTCGCAAGGCCGGAAAGAGTGGTAAGTAACCATGGCGATCACCTCGAAGTCCGACGCGCGTTCGCGTCGCCACGCCCGTCTTCGCAAGAAGATCCAGGGCACCGAGGCGCGTCCGCGCCTCGTCGTCACCCGCTCTGCTCGTCACGTCTTCGTGCAGCTCGTGGACGACAGCAAGGGCCGCACCGTGGCCAGCGCCTCCACGCTCGAGAACGACCTGCGCGCGTTCGACGGTGACAAGACCGCCAAGGCCCGCAAGGTCGGCGAGCTCGTCGCCGAGCGTGCGAAGGCCGCCGGCGTCTCGGAGGCCGTGTTCGACCGCGGCGGCAACCGGTACGCCGGTCGCGTCGCGGCCATCGCCGATGGCGCCCGTGAAGGGGGGCTGGCACTGTGAGTGACATCAAGGAGAACGAAGTGACCGAGACGGCTACGGCTCCCGCCGAGACGGCGGCCGGCACCGAGGCCCCGCAGCGCGATGAGCGCCGCGGCGGCCGTGGTGGCCGTGACCGTGGTCAGGGCGGCCGCGACCGCAATTCGCGCGATCGCGGGGACAACCAGTTCCTCGAGCGCGTGGTGACCATCAACCGCGTGTCGAAGGTCGTCAAGGGCGGCCGTCGCTTCAGCTTCACCGCGCTCGTCGTGGTGGGCGACGGCAACGGTCTCGTGGGCGTCGGCTACGGCAAGGCCCGCGAGGTCCCCCTCGCCATCTCGAAGGGTGTCGAGGAGGCCAAGCGCAACTTCTTCCGCGTGCCGCGCTCCGCGTCGACCATCCCGCACCCCGTGCAGGGCGAGGCCGCTGCCGGCGTCGTGCTGCTGCGCCCGGCCGCTGCCGGTACCGGTGTCATCGCCGGTGGTCCCGTCCGCGCCGTGCTCGAGTGCGCCGGTATCCACGACGTGCTGTCGAAGTCGCTCGGCTCGTCGAACACGATCAACATCGTGCACGCGACGGTGGAGGCCCTGAAGCAGCTCGAGGAGCCCCGTGCGGTCGCCGCGCGTCGTGGCCTCGAGTTCGACCAGGTCGCCCCGGCGCGTCTCGTCCGCGCAGAGGCCGAGGCCATCGCTGCGCAGAAGGCAGGTGCCTGATGGCTGCGCGCCTCAAGGTCACGCAGGTCAAGTCCAAGGTGAGCGAGAAGCAGAACCAGCGCGACACGCTGCGTTCGCTCGGCCTCAAGCGGATCGGCGACTCGGTCGTCCGTCCCGACGACGCCCAGACCCGCGGTTACGTCCGCGCGGTCGCTCACCTCGTCACGGTTGAGGAGATCGACTAATGGCTGAGAAGAAGGAAGCGGCGACGAAGACCGCCGCGAAGAAGCCCGCCGCCAAGAAGGCCGAGGAGACCACCGTCTCCCGTCCCGGCGTCCTGAAGGTGCACCACCTGCGTCCGGTCCCCGGCGCCAACACCGCCAGGACCCGCGTGGGTCGCGGCGAGGGCTCCAAGGGCAAGACCGCCGGCCGTGGCACCAAGGGCACCAAGGCCCGCAACACGGTTCGCGTCGGTTTCGAGGGTGGGCAGATGCCGCTGCACATGCGCACCCCCAAGCTGCGCGGCTTCAAGAACCCGTTCCGCGTCGAGTACCAGGTCGTGAACCTGGAGAAGCTCGCCGAGCTCTACCCGAAGGGCGGAGACGTCACCGTCGCCGACCTCGTGGCCAAGGGCGCGGTCCGCAAGAACGAGAAGGTCAAGGTCCTGGGCAACGGCGACATCGCCGTGGCGCTGACCGTGTCGGTCGACAAGGTCTCCAGCTCTGCCGAGCAGAAGATCGTCGCCGCCGGCGGATCCGTCAAGTAACAGCTGTCAAGAGGGGCCGGAGATTTCTCCGGCCCCTCTTGCGTTACCCTGGCTAATGACTGTCCTCATTTGGACGGTCATCCCCTTCAGGAGGCAAGCTTTTGTTTAGCGCCATCGCGCGGATCTTCCGCACGCCGGACCTGCGTCGCAAGATCGGCTTCACGATCGCGATCATCGCCATCTACCGGCTCGGATCCACGATCCCCGCTCCCTTCGTGAGCTTTCCGAACGTGACGGAGTGCCTGGCCGCCAACTCGGGCACTCAGGGCCTTCTCGGACTGGTCAACCTCTTCTCCGGCGGCGCGCTCCTGAAGCTGTCGATCTTCGCCCTGGGCGTGATGCCGTACATCACGGCCACCATCATCACCCAGCTGCTGCGCGTGGTCATCCCGCACTTCGAGACCCTGCACAAAGAGGGTCAGGCCGGTCAGGCCAGGCTGACCCAGTACACGCGCTACCTGACG
Source organism: Microbacterium sp. 22242 (assembly GCF_052045495.1). Lineage (NCBI taxonomy): Bacteria > Bacillati > Actinomycetota > Actinomycetes > Micrococcales > Microbacteriaceae > Microbacterium > Microbacterium sp. 22242. The sequence continues at coordinate 28,400 of NZ_JBQEOZ010000010.1, forward strand.
ATCGCGCTCGCACTGCTGCAGTCGACGACTCTGGTGACCGTCGCCCGCAGCGGCCAGCTGTTCGGCCAGACCAGCATCGCCGCGTGCAAGCAGCTGCTCACGAACGACGTGTGGTGGGCGCAGCTGCTCATGATCATCACGCTGACCGCCGGCACCGGCCTGATCATGTGGTTCGCCGAGCTCGTCACCGAGCGGGGCATCGGCAACGGCATGTCGCTGCTCATCTTCACCTCGATCGCAGCGACCTTCCCCGGCGCGATGTGGAGCATCTGGCAGACCCGCGGCTTCGAGGTGTTCCTGCTCGTGCTGATCGTCGGCATCATCGTGATGTCGCTCGTCGTCTTCATCGAGCAGTCGCAGCGCCGCATCCCGGTGCAGTACGCGAAGCGGATGGTGGGCCGGCGCACGTACGGCGGCACCAACACGTACATCCCGATCAAGGTGAACATGGCGGGCGTGATCCCGGTCATCTTCGCGTCGTCGCTGCTGTACATCCCGATGCTGGTCGCGCAGTTCAACATCCCGCAGGACGGCAAGACGCCTCCGGCGTGGGCGACCTGGATCATGACGTACTTCGTCAAGGGCGACCACCCGGTCTACATGGCGGTGTACTTCCTGCTCATCATCGGGTTCACCTACTTCTACGTCGCGATCACGTTCAACCCGGTCGAGGTCGCCGACAACATGAAGAAGTACGGCGGTTTCATCCCCGGCATCAGGGCCGGCCGGCCGACCGCCGAGTACCTCGACTACGTGCTCACGCGCATCACACTTCCCGGATCCCTGTATCTGGGTCTCATCGCGCTGATCCCGCTGATCGCGCTGGCCACGGTGGGCGCGAACCAGAACTTCCCGTTCGGCGGCGCATCGATCCTGATCATCGTCGGCGTCGGGCTGGAGACGGTCAAGCAGATCGACGCGCAGCTGCAGCAGCGACACTACGAAGGGCTCCTACGATGACGGCATCCACAACCTCCACCGCACGCCTGCTGATCGTGGGCCCGCAGGGCTCCGGCAAGGGCACGCAGGGGGTTCGGATCGCCGACGCGTACGGCATCCCGGTCGTCTCCACCGGCGACATCTTCCGCGCCAACATCAAGGAGGGCACGCCGCTCGGCAAGAAGGTCACGGCCATCCTCCAGGCCGGAGACCTCGTCTCCGACGAGCTGACCGGCGCCCTGGTGCGCGACCGGCTGTCTCAGCCGGACGCCGTCGACGGCTTCCTGCTCGACGGGTACCCGCGCAACGCGGCCCAGGTCGCGCAGCTCGAGGGGTTCCTGGCCGAGATCGACGCCGCCCTCGACGCGGTGATCCTGCTGGACGTCCCGCGTGAGGAGGTCTTCGCGCGCCTGAAGGTCCGTGCGGCCGAGCAGGGCCGCGCCGACGACACCGACGCGGGCATCGCGCACCGCCTGGACATCTACGAGCGCGAGACGGCGCCTATCCTGGACGCGTACGGCGCCAAGGGCATCGTCGACCGCATCGACGGCGTGGGGGATCTCGACGAGATCACCGAGCGCATCTTCGCGGCCCTCGAGGTGCGCGGGCTCGTGCGCGCGGCTGCGGTCTGACGTGGCCTTCCGCCGTTCGATCTACAAGAGCCGCGCCCAGTTGCAGGCGATGCTCGAGCCCGGCCTGATCACGGCGGCCGCGCTCTCCGCGGTGCGCGCGGCCGTGCGCCCCGGCATCACGACGGGGGAGCTGGACGCGATCGCCGAGCGCGTGATCCGCGACCGCGGGGCCGAGTCGAACTTCAAGCTGGTGCGCGGATACCGGCACACCACGTGCATCTCCGTGAACGACGAGGTCGTGCACGGGATCCCGGGTGCGCGCGTGCTGCGCGCGGGTGACATCGTCTCGATCGACTGCGGTGCGCAGTACCGCGGCTGGAACGGCGACAGCGCCATCACCGTCGTCGTCCCCGACGCCGGCCATGCCGCGATCGTCTCGGCGCGGGAGGAGCTGTCCCGTGTCACCGAGGGATCGCTCTGGGCCGGGGTCGCGGCGATGGCCACGGCGAAGCACCTTGGGGACATCTCGGCCGCCATCGAGGACCACATCCTCGGCGCCGGCCCGAGCCCGGTCGCACCGGCGTACGGGATCCTGCGCGAGTACGTCGGCCACGGCATCGGCCGCAAGATGCACGAGGCGCCGAGCCTGTTCAACTACCGCACTCCCGACCCTGGCGCGGAAGTGCGCCCAGGGCTGGTGCTCGCGATCGAGCCGATGGTGACCGCGGGATCCGACCAGACCTACGTCGAGGACGACGACTGGACCGTCACCACGACCGACGGCTCGGACGGAGCGCACTGGGAGCACAGCGTCGCCCTGCACGACGACGGCATCTGGGTGCTCACCGCAGAGGACGGCGGCGCCGCCGGCCTCGCCCCCTTCGGCATCACGCCCGCCGCGATCGCGTAGGGGGGCGCTGCGCCGCTGCTGCCGCCGCTGGCGCCGCTGCAGCCGCTGCTGCAGCCGCTGGCGGCGAGCATGGCGCGAGAAACCAGATCCAGCATGAGACCTGCCTGCTGCGGGTAGGTCTCATGCTGGATATGGTTTCTCACGGCGGAGACGGAGCACGGCCATCCGCAGGCGGAGCGCGGCCGTCCGCGGTCGTCGCGCCCTATGCGCGGGATCCGGCGGCGCGGTGGCGCGCCACTTCGCGCGGCCGGCGCTGCAACGTGCCGAGCATCGCGACCTCGCGCGGCCGCACCAGGGGGACCCCCGCGGCGTCCAGGGCGCGGCACAGCGGTGCGACCTTCCACGCGTCGGCCAGCTCCCAGCGGGCGAACGGGTGGCGGTGGCGCCGGAGCCGGTCCTCTCGCCGCTTCTCGTCGCGCAGGTGCTCGGCCGCCTTCTCGGGATCCTCGAGGTCGTACTTTCCCCAGCCGTCCGCCTCGCCGACGGCGCCGGACGAGGGGAACAGGAAATCGACCCGGTCCAGAACGCCTTCGTAGCGGAATTCCTGCTGCAGCTCCGGATCCTCGTAACCGCACCAGGCGATCACGGCGCGGCTGACGCTCTCCGCCGGCGACTCGGCGCGGCCGTCGGCCTGCTCCCACAGCCGGCGCAGCTGCGCGCAACCCCGCGAGGTCGCCCGCCCTGCGGCATGGCCGCGCAGCGCGTCCAACGACAGGGGGCCGCCCTGCGCCGGCGAGATCGCGGCATCGATGACCGCGAGCGCCTGCGCGGGCGGCAGGATCCGCGCGAGATCCGCGACGGTGTCGAGCAGCGATGTCACGAGCAGCGGGCCCCGTCGCTCGACGGCGCGGGCGTCGGCGCTGGCGTGCACGCAGACGTCGCCGAAGCGCCGCGAGTGCGAGCGGCCGGTGGCCAGGACGTGGACGTCCGCGGTCTCGCCGAAGCGAGGCAGCCCGTGCGCGACCGCTGCGGACTCGAGGCACAGCACGGCGTCGGGATGGGTCCGTGCGAAGGCATGCACGCGGGCCGCATAGCGATCCCAGGGCCGCAGCGACGCGAAGGGCTTCGTCGGGGCGTAGACGCCGGACCGGATCCGCACGTGCGCGGGCGTGTCCAGAGCTATCCCGCGTGCGCGCCCCTCAGCCCTCGTCACGAGAGGCACGGGCGGGACCAGCGCGGCACGATCGGCGAGGAGCAGCGGCATGGGCCTCAGCCTGGTCCACGTGCCGTCGCCCCGGGCGGGCTCCGCCGCCTCCCGTGGACGAACTCGGACAACGTGGGCCTGTGGAGGGCGAAGCCGGCGGAGCGTGAGACACCGGATCCAGCATGAGACCGACCTGCTGCGGGTAGGTCTCATGCTGGATGTGGTTTCTCGGCGGGGGAGCGAGGCGCAGCGCGGCGCAGCGAGGGGCAGCACGGGGGAGCGTGGGGCAGTACGGGGCGGCACGGGGGAGCGTGGGGCAGTACGGCGCAGCACGGCGGCAGCGCGGGGCGGCACGGGGAGCGCGGGGCAGCACGGCGCAGCACGGCGGGAGCGCGGAGCAGCGCCGCGGAGCGGGTGCGCGGGGCGAGCAGCGGGCCGGGTCCGGGGCTCCCACGGCCCTCAAAGCCGTGACAGGGCAGAATGGGGGGACGTGTCACAGGATCCGCGGGGCGGGTCCCGAGAGAATGGAAGTGCAATGGCCGCTGCCAAGGGCAGGACCAACGGGTTCGTCATCGGAATCACCGCCGCCGTCGTCGTCGTGCTGATCGCACTCGTCGGGGTCGTCGTGTTCCTGAACAACAAGGCGACCGACACGGGCGCAGCTCCCAAGGGCTCGATCATCAACTCCGACACCGGGGCCGTGACCGTCGGCAAGGGCACGGACAAGGTCGCGCTGTTCGTCGACTTCCAGTGCCCCATCTGCAAGCAGTTCGAGGACTCCTACGGCGGGCAGCTGCAGACGCTGGCCAAGGACGGCAAGATCACCCTCGAGTACCACCCGATCGCGATCCTGGACCGCTACTCCGCAGGCACGAACTACTCCTCGCGAGCGGCTGCGGCCTCGTACTGCGTCGCGGAATCCAACTCGGACAAGTTCCTCGACTACCTGAACATCCTGTTCAAGAACCAGCCGGAGGAGAACAGCCCCGGCCTCACCGACGCACAGCTCACCGACTACGCCACGCAGGTGGGCGCCGACAAGGCGGCGTCGTGCATCAAGGCCGGCACGTACTTCAAGTACCCGACGGCGCAGGCGACCGCGCACAAGATCCAGGGCACGCCGACGATCGAGGTCAACGACAAGCGGCTCGACCTGCAGAACAACAGCGACATCGCCAAACTCAACGCGATCCTCACGAAGAACGGCGTCCAGGTCGGCCAGTAGGCCGCGGCTCAGCATTTGCCCGAACCGCGGATCCGGACTACCATAGATCTTTGGTGCTTTGCGCCTTGGTCCGGCGTGTCCGGACCCGCGGCACCACAACCACCCACCCACCGCAGATCGACCGGTCTGCAGAAGCGTCAGCGAGGCTATGGCTAAGAAAGACGGTGTCATCGAGATCGAGGGCGTGATTTCCGAGGCGCTGCCCAACGCGATGTTCCGCGTTGAGCTGAGCAACGGACACAAGGTCCTTGCAACGATCTCCGGCAAGATGCGGCAGAACTACATCCGCATCATCCCCGAGGACCGTGTCGTCGTGGAGCTCTCGCCCTACGACCTCACCCGCGGGCGCATCGTCTACCGCTACCGCTAGGCCGGTCGAGAAGTAACACCCCAGGCTTCGCGCCTGCCCGGTGAAGACAGCGATAAGGAAACAACATGAAGGTCAACCCCAGCGTCAAGCCGATCTGCGACCACTGCAAGGTGATCCGCCGCCACGGCCGCGTCATGGTGATCTGCAAGAGCAACCCGCGCCACAAGCAGCGCCAGGGCTGAGCATTCGGGCTTCGGCCCGGAGCTCTCGCGATCTCACAACTCAATATCTGACAGGCAGGATCAGAACCTGCTCCGCCCCGGGCCCTTCGACAGGCTCAGGGACCGGGGCGGGGGACACCTCGGGCGGAGGCCCGGGCACCGACCCTGCTCCACACCTCCACAACACTCCAGGAGAACCGCATGGCACGTCTTGCCGGCGTCGACATCCCGCGCGACAAGCGCGTGGTGATCGCCCTCACGTACATCTACGGCATCGGCCGTACCCGCTCGGTCGAGATCCTCAAGGCCACCGGAATCGACGAGTCGATCCGCGTCAAGGACCTCGCCGACGACCAGCTCGTCGCCCTTCGCGATCACATCGAAGGCACCTACAAGGTGGAGGGTGACCTCCGCCGCGAGGTCGCTGCCGACATCCGCCGCAAGGTCGAGATCGGCTCCTACGAGGGCATCCGTCACCGTCGTGGCCTGCCGGTCCGCGGTCAGCGCACCAAGACCAACGCGCGCACCCGCAAGGGACCCAAGCGCACGGTCGCCGGCAAGAAGAAGGCCCGCTAAGCGGCCAGGGAATAGGAGAACACTTTCATGGCTGCACCTAAGGCCGCCGCGCGCAAGCCGCGCCGCAAGGAGAAGAAGAACATCGCGCTGGGCCAGGCCCACATCAAGTCGACGTTCAACAACACGATCGTCTCGATCACCGACCCGTCCGGCGCGGTCATCGCCTGGGCTTCCAGCGGTGGCGTGGGCTTCAAGGGCTCGCGCAAGTCCACCCCGTACGCCGCCGGCATGGCCGCGGAGTCGGCCGCCCGTCAGGCCGCCGAGCACGGTGTGAAGAAGGTCGACGTCCTCGTCAAGGGTCCGGGCTCCGGCCGCGAGACCGCGATCCGCTCGCTGCAGGCCGCCGGCCTCGAGGTGGGGTCGATCCAGGACGTGACGCCGCAGGCGCACAACGGCTGCCGCCCGCCGAAGCGCCGCCGCGTCTGACGCTTTCCTGAGGATCCTCGGGCCCTTCGACACGCTCGGGGCCCGGGGATCCTCACCCGCGTTCTTTCCACAACTCAAGACCTCACCCACACGTGTCATATAGCGGGCACGTGATCGAAAGGAACAACAGTGCTCATCGCACAGCGTCCCACTCTCACCGAGGAAAAGATCTCCGAGAACCGCAGCCGGTTCGTGATCGAGCCGCTCGAGCCCGGCTTCGGCTACACGATCGGCAACGCGCTGCGTCGCAGCCTGCTCTCGTCGATCCCCGGCGCCGCCGTCACGAGCGTCCGCATCGACGGCGTCCTCCACGAGTTCAGCACTATCCCCGGTGTGAAGGAGGATGTCACCGAGATCATCCTCAACATCAAGCAGCTGGTCGTCTCGTCCGAGCGTGACGAGCCCATCACCGCTTACCTGCGCAAGACGGGTGCCGGAGAGGTCACCGCGGCGGACATCTCCGCTCCGGCCGGCGTCGAGGTGCACAACCCCGAGCTGGTCATCGCGACCCTCAACGAGACCGCGAAGTTCGAGCTCGAGCTCACCATCGAGCGCGGCCGCGGCTACGTCTCCGCAGCGCAGAACCGCAGCGAGTACGCCGAGGCGGGCCAGATCCCGATCGACTCGATCTACTCGCCGGTGCTCAAGGTCAGCTACCGCGTCGACGCCACCCGCGCCGGCGAGCGCACCGACTTCGACAAGCTCGTGCTGGACGTCGAGACGAAGAACTCGATCGTTCCGCGCGACGCCGTCGCATCGGCCGGCCGCACCCTGACCGAGCTGTTCGGGCTCGCCCGCGAGCTGAACGTCGAGGCCGAGGGCATCGAGATCGGCCCCGCGCCGGTCGAGGCCGTGCTCTCGAACGAGCTGTCCATGCCGATCGAGGACCTCGACCTGTCGGTCCGCTCGTACAACTGCCTCAAGCGTGAAGGCATCAACACGGTGTCCGAGCTCGTCGCCCTTTCGGAGACGCAGCTCATGAACATCCGCAATTTCGGACAGAAGTCGGTGGACGAGGTGCGCGACAAGCTCGTCTCGCTCGGCCTGTCGCTGAAGGACTCGGTGCCCGGTTTCGACGGCGCCCACTTCTACGGCGGCTCCGAAGACGAGTCCTTCTGATACCCGACCCTTTCCGATCCAGGAGTAACAAACATGCCTAAGCCCACCAAGGGTCCCCGCCTCGGAGGCGGCCCGGCCCACGAGCGTCTGCTGCTTGCGAACCTCGCCGCTCAGCTGTTCGTCCACAAGTCGATCAAGACGACCGAGACCAAGGCCAAGCGCCTGCGTCCCCTGGCCGAGCGTCTCGTCACCTTCGCCAAGCGCGGCGACCTGCACGCACGCCGTCGCGTGCTGACGGTGCTGCGCAGCAACAAGGAGGCGACGCACATCCTGTTCGCCGAGATCGCGCCGCTCGTCGCCGAGCGTGAGGGCGGCTACACCCGCATCACCAAGGTCGGCAACCGCAAGGGCGACAACGCCCCCATGGCCGTGATCGAGCTCGTCCTCGAGCCCGTCACCCCCAAGGTGAAGAAGTCGGCTGCGAAGCCCGCCAAGGCGGAGAAGGCCGAGAAGGCCGCACCGGTCGAGGAGGAGGTCGTCGAGACCCCCGCCGAGGCAGAGACGCCGGCCGAGACCGAGGCCGTCGAGGAGGCTCCCGTCGCTGACGAGGCTGCCGCCGAGGCCCCCGCGGAGGAGAAGGCCGAGTAAGGCCCCCTCATCGCTCGAAGCCCGTCGCACCCTGTGGTGCGACGGGCTTCGTCGTTCCCGGCGGCGGGGCGTCCGGCCGCTGGTCGCGTTCTTGCGCCTCCCAGTGGTCGGCCAGCTGCAGGATGCGGCCAGGGGAGCCGCGAGGGGCCTCGCCGCGCGGGGTCAGCGCGCGGGGCAGATGCGGCCACCGGGCGCGGTGGCGAGCGGGGTGCCGGAGGCGCAGGGGAGCTCGGCGAGGATCGGCACGTGCTGCATCGCGGGGGCGTCGGCGATGCCCACGTGCGCTCCGGTCAGCACGACGGACGAGACCGGTCCGCCCCAGCCCCCCGCGCCGAGCCAGGCGACGTGGTGCGTGCGCACCCAGTCGGCGAGCGGCGCCACCGCCGTCCGCTGAGCGGCGAGGGTCTGCGCCGGCGACGGCCGCACCGCGCGCAGCGTGTCGCCGGAGGCGCCACCGGCCACCACCGCGGCCAGAACGGCCGCAGAGAGCACCGTCAGGGCGCGCACGAGCACGAGCGGAGCATCCGACGCCCGACGCCGCCAGAGCGCCGCCACGGCCCGCACGGCGACGGCGGCGAGGGCGGGCGCGAACGCGAAGACGCCGACCGCGGGATGGCGCACCCAGAGCGGCAGCTGGGACGCCTGCGCCCACCACCCGACGAACGCGAGCAGCCCGACCGCGGATCCGAATGCCAGGGCGAGCAGTTGCGGATCCCTGCGCGACCGCGCCGGCAGCGGATCCGCACCGATCGCGCGCCGCTGCGGCCACGCGGCCAGGACCACGACGATCGCGGCGAGGACGGCGGCGACGACCACCAGCCACCACGGCACGAACCAGGCACCCGCCAGGGTTCCGAGCTTCTGCGGCACGGTCGTGGGCGCCTGGTTCTGGCCCCCGCTGAGGAGGAAGCGGACCAGGGCGCGCGCGTGGTCGAGGTAGCCCGATCTCATCGACACCAGCGCGGCGAGCTCCATCAGCACCGTCGGGACCGCGGCGAGGATCAGCGGCAGGATCCCCCGGCGCAGCGTCGCAGCAAGCCGGGCGCCGAACCGGCCGGGCGGGGTGAGCAGGAACAGCGCGACGGCGAACGCGGGCAGGGCGAGCAGCGCGATGAGCTTCGCCTGCACCGCCAGGCCGAGGAACAGGCCGGCCAGCCACGGACGGCGGGGGAGCACGACGAGCGCCCAGACGATCCAGGCCGCCGCGGCGATCTCGCCGAGCAGATCGGCGGGCCCCTGGATCGGCGAGACGCTGTCGGCCGTGTTGAAGGCCAGCGGCAGGGCGACGGCGATCAGGGCTCCGTACGGCCCCGCGAGACGACGCCCGAGGATCCCGAGCCCGATCAGCAGCAGCACCCAGTACGCGAGCGGCACGAGGCGCGCGCCGATGATCGGGTCGACGCCCATGGCCAGCACCGCGGCGACCGGCAGCAGCACCACGGGACCCGTGGAGATCCGCGGATCGAAGGGCGTCAGCGTCGAGCCGGAGAGGGTCCCGTCGCTGGTGTAGCCGAGGCCGGCGAGCAGGTTGCGCGGCACGGTGAGGTTGAACGCCTCGTCCTCCCAGAACCGCAGCACCGTCAGGCTGTGCCACATCACGATCGCGTTCGCCACGAGCAGCGCGGCGAACAGGATCCAGAACAGGGCTCCGGTGAGGCGATGGGTCATCGGTCAGGGGTCTCCCGCTGGGACGGTTCGGGCTGCGGTGTGCGGAACTCCACGGCGCGCAACGGCGCACCGGGGCGCAGCGACCAGCGCCACGCCTCGACGAGCGCGTGCCAGGCGAACAGCACGAGCCGCTTCGGGGGCACCGACGGGCGTGCCGCCCGGCCCCACATCGTCCCGGTGGCGGAGGCGCCGCGCCGCGGGATGCTGCGCACGCGCACGTAGCGGACTGTGAGCCCCGCCCGCGCCTCGGCGAGCGAGAAGTGCACGTGCGGGACCAGAGCGCCGCTCGGGACGGCGCCGACGAGCATCCGGACGGCGTCGGGCCGGTAGACCCGGAGGGGGGTGTTCACGTCGGGGATCCCGCGTCCCACCGCGACCGCGATGAGCAGGCGCACGCAGGCGGTGAGCGCCTGCCGGTACCACGCGTCGCTGCGTTCGCGGCGCACGCCGTGCACGGCGTCGGCGCCGGTCTCGGAGAGGGCGCGCACGGCTGCGGCGATCTCGGTGCCGATGAACTGACCGTCGCCGTCGACGTGCACCAGCGCGTCCGGGGCGAGGGCGAGGCCGGCGCGGTAGGCCGCGAGGGCCGTCGGGCCGTGGCCGCGGTTGGCAGGCTGGATCAGCACCTGGACGTCGTCCCTGCCGGCGAGCGAGCCCGGGGTGCCGTCCGTGGAGCGGTCGTCGGCGACCACGAACGTCACGCGCTCGGCCAGGGGGGCGACGGCGGTGCGGATCTCATCGATGAAGCCGCCGATGCCCTCGGCTTCGTTGTAAGCCGGCATCACGACGGCCAGGTGGGCGTAGTGCAATCGAACCTCTGTGTCATCGTGGAGGCGTCCTGGGGTCGGGCCTTCCCCGGGTAGTCTAGTGGGGCTATGGATCGCCGTTCCCGGTTGCGCCGTCTCGCCGGGGTCGGCACCCGGTTCCTCATCGTCGGCGGTCTCAGCACCCTCATCGAGGTCGGTGCGTTCAACCTCTTCGTCTACGCGTTCGGCTGGAACCTCGTCGTCGCCAAGCTGGCCGCGTCGCTGATCGCGCTGATCAACGCCTACTTCGGCAACCGCGAGTGGGCGTTCAAGGGCCGGGATCGCCGTGGCCGGATCGCCGAGATCGTGCTGTTCCTGGTCGTGAACCTGCTCTGCGCACTGCTCGGCGCCGGGATCGTGTGGCTCGGCGCCGAGATCCTGCAGGGCCTCACCGGCCACGCGCCCGGGCCCGCATTGGTGAACCTCGTGAACCTGGCGAGCATCGCGATCATCGTCGTCGTGCGGTTCTTCCTGTACCACTTCGTCGTGTTCCGGCACATGCCCAAGGGCGGGCCGAGCGAGCCGGGCGAGCGGGGGGCCTGACCGGCTGGATCAGGCGCGGGCGCGGAGGTCCTTGCGGAGGATCTTGCCGGAGCTGGACTTCGGGATCTTGTCGATGAACTCCACCATCCGCACCTTCTCGTGCGGGGCGACGTGGGCGGCGACGTGCGCCGTCACGCCCTCGGCGTCGAGTTCCGCGCCGGGCTGCAGCACGACGAACGCCTTCGGCACCTCCTGGCCGTCCTCGTCCGGGGCGCCGATCACGGCCGCATCGGCGATCGCCGGGTGCTCGAGCAGCACGGCCTCGAGCACCGCGGGAGCGACCTGGTAGCCCTTGTACTTGATGAGCTCCTTGAGGCGGTCGACGATCCGGAACACCCCGTCGGCGTTCACCGTGGCGACGTCTCCGGTGTGCAGCCAGCCGTCGCTGTCGAGCATCTCGGCGGTCGCATCGGGACGGTTCAGGTACCCCTTCATGACCTGCGGGCCGCGGATCAGCAGCTCGCCCGGTTCGCTCGCCCCCTCGGCGGGCGGCTCGATGTCGGATCCGTCCTCCGCGAGCAGCCGCGCCTCGGTGTTCGGCAGCAGCAGGCCGACCGAGGACAGGTCGATGTCTTCGCGATCCACCGGGATCGAGTGCGTCACCGGACTGGTCTCCGTCATGCCGTAGCCCTGCCGCACCCGGCAGTCCAGGCGGGTCGCCACGGCCGCGGCGAGGGCGCCGTCCAGGGGAGCGGCTCCGGAGAACACCACCTGCACGGCGCTCATGTCGTATTCGGCGACGAGCGGGTGCTTGGCGAGCGCGACAGCGATCGGCGGGGCGATGAACAGCCAGCTGGTGCGCTGCTCCGCCACGATCCGCAGGAACTCCACGAGGTCGAACTTCGGCATCGTGACCAGGGTGGCGCGCTCGCGCACGGCGAGGTTCAGCAGCACGGTCATGCCGTAGATGTGGAAGAACGGCAGCACCGCGAGGATCCTGTCCTCGTCGTCGAGGTCGATCGAGATCGAGCTCTGTGCGACGTTGGCGACCAGGTTGCGGTGCGTGAGCATGACGCCCTTGGGGCGGCCGGTCGTGCCGGAGGAGTACGGCAGCACGGCGACGTGCGTGGCGGGATCGAACGTCACGACGGGGGCCGCGTGGCCCTCGGAGAGCAGGTCTCGCAGGGACGGGTGGCCCTCGGCGCCGTCGAGCACGATGAGCTGGTCGGCCGGGAGCCCCAGCTCATCCGCGGCGGCCTGCGCCTGCGGCAGCAGCGGGCTGACCGTGATCAGCCAGTACGCCGAGGCGTCGCGCATCTGGTTCGCGATCTCCTCCGCGGTGTAGAGCGCGTTGATGGTGGTCGCGGTGGCGCCCGCGCGGAGGATCCCGTGGAACACGCTCGCGAAGGCGGGCACGTTCGGGCAGAGCAGGCCGACCGCGTCGCCGACCCCGATGCCGCGAGCGGCGAGTGCGCCGGCGAAGAGGTCGATCTGCCCGATGAGCTGGCGGTACCTGGTCTCGGCGCCGGTCATCCCGTCGATCAGGGCGACGCGGTCCAGGTCGTGCTCGGCGATGTCGCCGAACAGGTACTCGTGCACGGGGACCGCGGGGATCTCCACGTCGGGAAAGGTGCTGCTGACCATGGGATCTCCTTCGATCTCGGTCGCGGGCGGTCGGGCACCGTCGCTTGCGGTTCAGTGTCGCACAGGATGGCACTGGGGGTCATGGGGCGGCGACGGATCTTGTGGTGGTCGGCGCGCGCCGGCGCGTGTGCGTTGCGGTTGCGGCGTGTGGCGGCGCGTGGCGGCGTGTGCCCACGACAGCCCCGCATTGCGCGAGAAACCACTTCCAGCATGAGACCGACCTGCAGTGGGTGGGTCTCATGCTGCTTCTGGTTTCTCGCGGCGCGGGCGGCGGTGGCGAGGCGCGCGGGTTGCGGTGGCGGGTTGCGGCGTGTGCCCGCGACAGCCCCGCATTGCGCGAGAAACCACTTCCAGCATGAGACCGACCTGCAGAGGGTGGGTCTCATGCTGGATCTGGTTTCTCGCGGCGCGGGGGCGCGGCAGAGCGCAAAGGCGAGCGGGGGCTCGGGGGCGCGGCAGAGCGCAAGGGCGGAGCGGCGGCGCGGGGGCGCGGCAGGGTGCGGCAGGGCGCGAGGGCGAGCGCAAGGGCGAGTGGGGCGCGGGCGACGGGGAGGGCGGCGGATCCTGCGCCGGTACCCTGGATCCGTGCGCATCCGTCTCGACATCGCCTACGACGGCACCCACTTCCGGGGGTGGGCGACGCAGCCGGGACTGCGGACCGTGCAGGGCACGCTCGAGGCGGCGCTCGGGCGGATCGTCGGCTCCGAGGTGCGCTTCGTCGTCGCCGGGCGCACGGACGCCGGCGTGCATGCGACCGGCCAGGTCGCCCACCTCGATCTCGACGAGCAGCAGTGGTCGCGGGTGGTCGCGCGGCGGGGGCGCGGCGGGGCGGATCCGTCCGCCGGCGAGGCCGTCGCGGCGCTCGCGGGACGCATGCGCGGCGTGCTCGGGCAGTACCCGGACGTCACGGTCACGCGCAGCTCGCTCGCGCCGGAGGGCTTCGACGCCCGGTTCTCGGCCGTGTGGCGGCGGTACCGGTACCGGCTCGCCGACGACCGCTCCGGCTACGATCCGCTGCAGCGGCACGACACCACCACGATCCGGGGCCGTCTGGACGAGGGCGCCATGGACGCCGCCGCGCAGAGCCTGATCGGGCTGCACGACTTCGCCGCGTACTGCAAGCCGCGCGAGGAGGCCACCACGATCCGGACCCTGCTCGACTATCGGTGGACGCGCGATGCGTCCGGGGTGCTGGTGGCCGAAGTCAAGGCCGACGCGTTCTGCCACAGCATGGTGCGCGCGCTCGTGGGCGCGTGCGCGGCCGTGGGGGAGGGGCGCCTCGCGGTCGAGGATCTGGCTCGGCTGCGCGACGAACTCACCCGCACCAGCGAGTTCAAGGTGCTCGCCGCGCGCGGCCTCACCCTCACGGAGGTGGGTTACCCCACCGATGAGCTGCTGGCAGCACGCGCCGAGCAGACCCGCAACCGCCGCGACCGGGACGACTGACCCATGCAGCGCGACCACGGACTATGGCGGTCGGATCCGCCCCGCCGCTTCGAAGAGGTGTCGATGCCGGGGGCCGCAGTGCCGGGGATGCTCGTCGACGTCGCGGTCGGTGCTGCGATCGGCGCCGTCGTGGTCTTCCTGCTCTCCGTCGTGGCGGGCGTCGTGCACGAGCAGGTGTCCTTCGTCTTCGTCCCGTCGGCGCTGCTGCAGGACATCGCGGGAACCGGCGTGTTCGCCGCCATGGCGATCGCCGGCGTGTGCGGCCTGATCGCCACGCCCGCGCTCGTCGTGCATCGCGGGCGGCTGCTCCGCGCGGCGCAGCGCGTCGCCGAGCAGGATCCGGCCCGTGTGCCGCCGTCGACGCAGCGCCGCGAGCTGGAGCGGCCGCCTGCCGCGCTCGCCCGGCGCTACGGCATCGTGCTGCTCGCGGTGGGAGTCGTGCCGCTCGTGCTGATCGGGATCCACCTGCTCATCGACCCGGGCGCGACAGCCGAGCCGGAGTCGTGGAGCGTGTTCGCCGCGAGCAGCGTGCTCGTGGTGGCGGGGCTGGCGATCACGGTCGCGAGCGGCCCGCGGGTGCGGGCGCAGGCTCCGGTGCTGAGCGCGCTGCAGCAGCGCTGGGCGCTGGATGTCCCCTCGGCGCAGGCGTACGCCGCGCTGCGCCGTGAGGAGCTGCCCGACGGGCCGGTGCCGAGCGTGCTGGATCCGGTCATGCGTCGGCGGCTGACCCGCGTGCGCGCCGTGCTCCGCGGGGTCGTGGTGGCCGCCGGCGTGGCCTGGGTCGCCGTGATCTTCCTGCACAAGCCGTGCCGTCTGTGCGCGCCGATCGAGTGGCCGGCCGCGGAACGGCCGTTCATCGACGGGTACACCCTGCTGTCGTCGGGCCTCGCGGGCTGCGCTGTGCTCGCGGGCGTGGCGGCGTGGTGGATCGGCGTCGCCTGGCGCTTCGCGGCGGAGCGTGCCGTGTTCCGGACGCTCGACGGCCCGCCGCGTCGCATCGACGACGGCCTCGCGCAGGTGCTGCTCCTCACCCGCGGGGCTGGCGCGCGCCTGGGTCGCGGCCTCGCGGCCCTCGCCGCGGTGTGCCTGGCCGTCGCGTTCGGCGAGGCAGCCCTGGGGCAGGCGGCGCCCACGATCACAGCCTTCGTGGTCGCCGCCGTGGCGGCGCTGGCCGGGGCAGTGGTTCTGTGCATGCGAGGCCCGCGAGAGGCGAGCCTGCGCGAACTGCTGCGCACGAAGGCGTCGCCCAACGACCCGTTCGCCCTCGGTTTCAACTGGCTCGGCGGTGCCCCGATCGGCTGAGACGGTGGGACGGATCCGGATCCCGGGACGGATCCGTAACACGGAGTGAACTCAGCGCACCCGTAAACATTCCACGTCGAACGTTGAGGGGTGGGCGCGGGTACGGTGGTTCCGTGCGGATCATCTCCTACAACCTGCGCAAGCACCGCGCGGTGCATGAGCTCGCCGACCTCGTCGCCGCTCATGACCCCGACGTGCTGTGCCTGCAGGAGGGCGACACCACGTCGCTGCCGGAGACCGCGGGCGGGCTGGTCCTCGCGCACACCACGCAGCGGAACCGCCTCGGGCTCGCCATCTACTACCGGGCGAGCGCGTTCAACCTGGTCGACATGGCCGCGGTGTCGGTCAAGAAGTCGCTGCATGACCGGCTGCTCCGCCCGGCGCACGAGCGGCTGCTCGGCGTGCGACTGCGCGACATCGACGCCGGGCGGGACATCCTCATCGCCTCGTTGCACGCCGCGCCGCTCACCGCGCGCAACGCCCTGCGGCGCGACCAGATCCGCGCCGCGCTGTCCGAGCTGTCCGAGCTCGGGTGGGGGCTGCCGCAGCTGATCGTCGGGGACTTCAACTACCCGGTGTTCAAGGAGCGGCTGAGCGAGCACATGCGCGACGTCGGCTACGAGCTCGTGATGAGCGACCAGCACACCTACACCCGGTACCGGGTGTTCCGCGGGTTCTATGATTTCGCCGCTGCCTCCGGCTTCGTCGTCGAGTCGGTGCGCACCCTGCCGCAGGGCGAGTCCGATCACCTGCCGATCCTGGTGACCGCGCACCCGAAGTAGGAGCACGCTCGCGGTCCGCACGCCGGGTCGGCCGTGCGCGACGCCACAACGTTCACCCGCTCGTCGCCGGCACGTCGCACGGACGACGCACGCCGGTGAGGCGGGCGCGCTGACCTGTCCCCATGCGGATGTCTGTGATCGGCTGCGGCTACCTCGGGGCCGTGCACGCCGCGGCGATGGCATCGCTCGGGCACGAGGTGATCGGGATCGACACGGATCCAGGCAGGATCGCGGAGCTGGCGGCCGGTCGCGCCCCGTTCTTCGAGCCCGGCCTGGACGAGCTGCTGGCCGAGGGCGTCGCCGGCGGGCGGCTGACCTTCTCCGGCGACTACGCCGCGGCTGCCGGATCCCGCGTGCATTTCCTCGCGGTCGGCACGCCGCAGCTCCCCGACTCGTCGGGGGCCGATCTGCGCCACCTGCACGCGGCGGTCACGTCGCTGATCCCGCAGCTGCGGGCCGGGGACGTCGTGGCGGGCAAGTCCACGGTCCCCGTGGGGACGGCGGCGGCCCTGCACGCGGCGGTCGCGGAGCGCGGGGCGACCCTGGTGTGGAACCCGGAGTTCCTGCGCGAGGGCTGGGCGGTGCACGACACCCTGCAGCCGGACCGGCTGGTCGTGGGCGCCGTGGACGATGCGGCCGGGAGCCGGGCGACGGAGGTGCTGCGCGAGGTGTTCGCCGCAGCCGTCGCCGCGGGCAGCCCGTTCCTCGCGACGGACCTCGCCACCGCCGAGCTCGTGAAGGGCGCCGCGAACGCGTTCCTTGCGACGAAGATCTCGTTCATCAACGCGATGGCCGAGATCGCCGAGGCCGCGGGCGCCGACGTCACGCTGCTCGCCGACGCGATCGGCCACGACGTGCGGATCGGTCGACGCTTCCTGGGTGCGGGGATCGGATTCGGCGGCGGATGCCTGCCGAAGGACATCCGGGCCTTCGCGACCCGGGCCGAGGAGCTCGGTCGGGGCGCGTCGGTGGGGTTCCTCCGTGAGGTCGACGCGATCAACCTGCGCCGCCGCGAGCACGCGGTGCGGCTCGTGGTCGACGCGTTCGGCGGGAGCGTGGTGGGACGGAGGATCACGATGCTCGGGGCCGCGTTCAAGCCGCACAGCGACGACGTCCGCGATTCGCCGGCGCTCGAGGTGGCGACGCGGTTGCGCGGGCTGGGCGCCGAGGTGACCGTGACGGATCCGCAGGCGATCGCGAATGCGGCGATCCTGCACCCCCAGCTCACCTACGTCGAGGACCGCGACCAGGCGATCCGCGGGGCCGATGCGCTGGTCCTGGTCACCGAATGGGACGTGTATCGCCGTGAGCTGTCGCCAGGGCACGCCTCCACCCTGACCGAGGGGAGGATCGTCGTGGACGGCCGGAACTGCCTGGACCCGGCGGCCTGGCGTGCCGCCGGGTGGACCTACCTCGGCATGGGGCGCCCGTGACCGCCTGATTCGCCGGCACCGAGCCTGTCGCCCCGGAGGACGGCGGCCTTCTCGGTAGAGTCCGTGAGGACGGCGTGGAAGGAGGCGGACGGATGGCCGATGATCGTGTGCGCGGGGACGCTTCCCCGGCCGCCGGTGCTCCGCACCCGCCGGAACCGTTCCTGGGCGATCTCGCCGCGCTGTTCGCACACGGCCCGCACGAGGAGCCGGAGGCCGTTGCCGACTTCGACGACGACGTCGGCGCGCTCTTCGCGCCCTCGGCCGTCACCGCGGGGGAAGGATCCGCCGAGCCGCCGGCGGACGGCCTGTTCGCCGAGCCGGCGAACGCCACGCCGAGTCCGCGCCCGGGATCGACGCCGCGGAAGATCCCCGCCATGCACGAGCCGGAGCACGCTGCACCGGGCTACGGTCTGACGCGTTCGCAGCGCATCGCCATGGGCGTCGGAGCCGTCGTCACGATGCTCGGGGCAGGGTGGGCGCTGGCGGCGCCTGCGTCGTCCGGTCCGGTGGGGGAGACGCCGTCGCCGATCGCGACCGTCGATCCCGCCAGGGCGGCTGCGGTGGCCGACGGGATCGACGCGCTGGCGGGCGCGCTGCAGTCGGCGGAGGCGAGTGCGGGATCCTTCGCGGCTCCGCTCGCGGCGATGGCGGGATCCAGCGACGAGACCGCGCGCGCCGCGGCTGAGGCCGCGCGCCAGACCTATGCGGCGGCGCTCGCCGCGGTGAAGGTGCCGGCGAAGACCGGAGCGACGTCGGGCAACGCCGTGCTGGACGAGGCGGAGCGGGGCACCGCAGCCGCGCAGCACGCCCTCACCGCGGCGACCACCGCCTTCCGCGCGGCGATCTCGGCCTTCACGCAGTCCCTGCCTGCCTATGCCGAGACCGCGGTCGCGACCGACGCGGACGCCGACGAGTCGTTCCGCACGGCGGTGACAGACGCCGCCGCGACGGTCGCCGCCACGGATCCGCTCGGCCCGACCGCGTTCACGACCTGGGACGCCTGGCGCGTCGCGCTCGCCGCACTGCACGAGGACCAGGCGCGCGCCGTGGCGGCGCAGAGCTCCACGGATTCGGGCACGACGGACTCCGGCACGACGGACTCGGGCGGGACCGACTCGGGCGGCACGGATTCCGGCACCACCCCGACGACGCCCGAGAGCACTCCGACCACCGAGCCGCAGCCGACGTCTCCTCCGGTCGTGGTGAGCCCTGATCCGACCGTCCCACCCATCGGCTGAGCCGCTTCTCCGGACCTGAGCCGGTTCTGCGCGGCTGAGCCCGTCGAACGGACTCCGCTCACGTCGCGGACTACTTCGCCGCAGCGCACCCCGGGGCGTCGATCGTGAGGGGCGTCGACCGCACCATCGGCGTGTGCCGCACCTCGAGCGGGCCGAAGGCGCCGGCCGGAGCCGTGAAGGTGGCCGTGATCGTCGCGGTCTGCCCCGGAGGGGTCAGCACGTTCACCTTCACGGCGGTGCGGCCCAGATGCGGCTGCCCTGATGCGGCGACCGGCTGCCCGTCGACGGTCACGCCGGTCAGCGTCGATCCCACGGGGCCGTACAGGTACATGTCGCTCGAGACGTCGCCCTTGGGGAAGAACCGGGCCGGGGAGACGTAGACCGGCAGGCCGGCGACAGCGCCCGGGGCGAGCGTGTTCTGCATCGTCACGGTGGTGGTGAAGGTGGGCGCCGCGCCCTTCTGGCACTGCGTGGTCTTCGCGGCGATGCCCAGCTGCATGTAGTAGTCGAGCTTGCCCTCGGTGATGTCGTCGACGTAGACGCCCAGGTCGGTGGTGTGCGCGTTGTCGGCCGGCAGAGTGCCGCCCACCGGGGTGCCGGCGAGGAGGGCCGCCTGCGCGGGGTCGCTCGGCGAATACATCAGGCGCCCCTCGTCCGCCGCCTGCGAGAGCGCGTTCAGCAGAGCCTTCGGATCCGCGTGGGTGGTCAGCAGCGCCTCGAAGACGCTCTTCGCCGCCGCGGCGAAGAAGGCGTCCTGGTCCGCCTTGACGCCGCCGTATCTGCCGTAGACCTGGCTGAGCAGCAGCGGCACCGCACTGTCGGCCGTCAGCACGTCGCCGGTGGGCATCCTGACCGGGCCGATGACCTTGAGCAGATAGCCGAGCGCGACCGGATCCATCGAAGCGACGGCATCGATGGAAGTCCCGAACGAGTCGCCCCAGAAGGCGCGGACGATCTTGGCCGTGTCGCTGAAGTCCGGCGGCAGAGTGGTGTCCTGGATGTAGCGGCCGACCTTGGTGCCGTAGAGCGCCTCGAGCTGGGGATCGAGGGGGATGATCGGATCCGGGCGGCCGGTGTGGAAGTCGGCCGACGACGCCTGCTGGGTGAGGGAGATCTTGCCGTTCTCCGCGGTGAGCATCGCGATCGCCGCGGGGTTGCCGCCGGTGCCGCGGGACTCGGCATTGTTCTGGAAGATCAGCAGGTAGTGCTGCGGGCCGTTCGCCCCGAGCGCCTTCGACAGGATCGTCAGCGCGTTGTGCGCGGGGGTGAGGATCGGCTCGATCTTCGCGATCGCGGAATCGAGCCTGTCGACGCCGGCGGCGACCTGGGGGATGAGCGCAGCGCGGTCGATCCCCGCGAGCCTCTTCTGGATCGTCGTCAGGCTCGTGGCCGCGGAGTCGACATCGCCGGCGAGCGCGGTCAGATTCTTGACGTCGATCGCGCCGTCCTTCGGCATCAGGGCCTTCAGGTCGATCCCGGTCAGCGGAGACACCGCGTTCTGCACCAGCGTGTTAACCGAACTCGCGAGGACGCGCACCGCGACCAGGTTCGGGCCGGCGACCGGCACCCACTCCGCGTTCTTCCAGAGTGTGCCGCTGGTCTTCTTCTCCGCCGAGGCTGTGAGCGCCGAGATCTGCGCGACCGTCGTCTTCGCGCCGGCGGTGTCGCCGGCGAGCATGCTCTTCTGCACCTGGTCGACCAGCGGGATCGCCTTCTCCAGGTCGGACTTGGCCGACATCGCCTGGTCGTACAGCTGCTTGGCCGAGGCCGCACCGGCGATGCCGACGGCGATGAGCACCAGCAGAATCGAGATCGGCACCCAGAAGCGCGCGCTCTTCAGCAGGGGACGCCGCCGCCTGCGCCGGTGTCCGGCGGATCCATCCGGCCCATCGGATCCTGCCCGCGGGCTCGCGAGAGGATCGTCCGAGTCGGATGACGAGCTTCCGTGGGCCGGGCGCGCCTCGCGGTCTCCGCGTCGGGTAGGCACGCCCTGATTCTAGGGATCCGGAGGGTCCCTGACCATGGCTACGTGCAGGCGCGGTCGGCGGCTCGTGATCAGGTCGAGCGGAGGATCCTCAGTCCGCGAAGCCGTTCGGGTTCTGCGACTGCCAGCGCCACCCGTCCCGGGCCATGTCCGCGATGCTGCGTGAGGCGGTCCAGCCCAGCTCCGACGCGGCTCGAGTGGTGTCGGCCCAGCTGCGCGGGAGGTCGCCCTCGCGCCGGGGGCGAACGATCGCCGGAATCGGATGACCCGAGGCAGCCTCGAAAGCGGCGATCATCTGCCTGACCGACGTGCCGGCTCCCGTGCCGAGGTTCCAGGCGCGTGCGCCCTCGACCGCCGAGAGCTTCTCGAGCGCCGCGACATGTCCTTCAGCCAAGTCGGCCACGTGGATGTAGTCCCGTTCGCCCGTGCCATCGGCGGTGGCGTAGTCGTCGCCGAAGATGTTCACCTCGGGCAGACGCCCGACCGCCACTTGGAGGATGTAGGGAGCGAGGTTGTTGGGTATCCCGTTCGGGTCTTCACCGATAAGGCCGCTGGGGTGCGCGCCGATCGGGTTGAAGTAGCGAAGCAGCCCGATATGCCAGCCGCCCTCCGACTCCGCGACGTCGCTGAGGATCCGCTCGAGCATCACCTTGGTCATGCCGTACGGGTTGGTGGCGTCCAGGCGCCCGCCGTCCTCGCGGTACGGCGGGTCCTGCTGGTCTCCGTAGACCGTGGCGGACGAGGAGAACACGAGGCTGCGCACGCCGTGCCGCTTCATCGTCTTGAGTAGAGAGAACGTGCTGCCCAGATTGTGCGCGTAGTAGCGCAGGGGATCGGCGACGCTTTCGCCGACGGCCTTCAGTCCAGCGAAATGGATCACGGCATCGGGGGAGGCCGAGGCGAAGGCGGCATCGAACGCCTCTTCGTCGAGGAGGTCGACAGCGGCCAGACCCGGGCGAGTCCCCGTGATCTGCTCGATCCGGTCGATCACCTTCGGGGACGAGTTCTGGAAATCGTCGGCGATCGTGACCCGGTGCCCTCGCTCGAGCAGCGCGACCGCGGTGTGCGAACCGATGAACCCGGCGCCCCCGGTGACCAGAACGTGCATAGAGGAATCCTTCTTCTCAGTTGGAAGCTACCGACGCCGTCATGCGACCAACAGATGATGCTCGCGGAGGCGGCGGAGCAGGGCGACGATATCGTCATGGACCGCACCGTCATCCACGCTGTACGCCGTCGCGATATTCCGCACGAGGTCGTCCACCGTGATCGGCCCGCTCCTGTCGACCTCGTTCCAGACCGTTGCCGCTGTGCCCTGAAGCGTCAACGGACGTGCCTCCACAGAGACAAGGTCGAGAGCCACCACGTCATCCCCGCTTTCCGTCCACGCGACGGTTTCGGCGATCCGCCACATCTCAGCCTTCGCACCTGCCACGCGGTCAGCCTAGCGAAGCGTTCCCCGTGGCCCTCTCCGGTGGTCGGGAAGTTCTCGTAGTCGAACGAGATCCTCATATGTCTATACAGCGGTGCATCCGAATCGCAACGCGACATCAGGCGAAGCGTAAAGCGACAGAGCCTTCGGCCGCAGGAAGCCGTTCGTCCAGGAGACTCCCAGTATGGGAGAATTTCGGTACGCGTGCGCTGAGGGCATAGGGGGGATCCTGAGCGGGATGCCGAGCACACGACGATTGGGGTGGATGGTGAGTACGCAGATTCGAGAGACATTGACCGGGGGAATCCGCATCCCCGTGCAGCAGCGGCGTCGACGCCGGCTGACGGCCGCTCTCGACGTCCTGGCCTGGGTCATCGGTACCTTCCTGGCCGTCACCCTCCGTCTCGACTTCACCCTGAAGCCGACGGCCTGGCTGGCCACGATCCTGCTCGGCGTCGTCGCCGCGGCGATCCAGCTGGGGATCGGCTACTACGTGGCACTGTATCGCGGGCGGTACGCCTACGGATCCTTCGAAGTGGTTCGCACGCTCGCCGTCATCGTGCTGGGCATCTCGGTGCTGCTCTCGCTGGTGGTCGTGCCGTTCGGGAATATGATCGGCGTGCCGCGGGGGACCATGCTGCTGGCCGGGCCCTTCGTGCTGCTTCTCATGTTCGGTGTGCGCTACGCGGCCCGGCTCGCGGTCGAGCGTGCGCGCAAACCCGGCGACAGCGCGGAGCGCACGCTCGTGGTCGGGGCAGGCTACCTCGGGGACCGGCTGCTGCACACGATCATCACCGATCCCGCGTCGCCGATCCGGCCGGTGGGACTGATCGATGACGATCCCCTCAAGAAGAACCTGCGGCTGCGCGGCGTGCCCGTGCTGGGGCCTTCCAGGCAGCTCGCCGACATCGCTCAGCGCACCGGAGCGACTCGGCTCGTGATCGCCCTCGGCAACGCCGACAGCGTCCTGCTGCGCAAGCTGAGCGATGCGGCGGAGCGCGCCGGGATGAGCGTGTCGGTCACGCCGACGATCACGGATTTCATGCTCGACGCTCGCGTCAAGGTCGACGTGCGCGACATCGAGATCGAGGACCTCATCGGCCGTCACCCGGTCGACACCAACGTCGAGCTGATCGCGGGCTACATCACCGGCAAGCGCGTGCTCGTGACCGGCGCCGGTGGATCGATCGGGTCCGAGCTCTGCCGCCAGCTGGCGAAGTTCGGCCCCAGTGAGCTGATGATGCTCGACCGGGACGAGACCGGTCTGCAGACCGCGCAGCTCGGCACGTCGGGGAACGGTCTGCTGGATTCCAGGGACGTCGTTCTCGCCGACATCCGCGAGGAGGCGGTGCTGAACGCGATCTTCGATGAGCGTCGCCCGGAGGTGGTCTTCCACGCGGCCGCCCTCAAGCACCTCCCCATGCTCGAGCAGTACCCGGACGAGGCGTGGAAGACGAACGTGATCGGCTCGCTGAATGTGCTTCAGGCGGCGCAGAGGGTCGGGGTGACCCATTTCGTCAACATCTCCACCGACAAGGCCGCCAACCCGACCAGCGTGCTCGGGCACTCCAAGCGCGTCGCCGAGAAGCTCACCGCGTGGGCGGGGGAGCAGACGGGCATGCAGTACCTGTCCGTGCGCTTCGGCAACGTGATCGGCAGCCGCGGCTCGATGCTGCCGACGTTCCAGCGGCTGATCGCGGAGGACAAGCCGATCACGGTGACCCATCCCGACGCCACGCGGTACTTCATGACGATCCCCGAGGCTTGCCAACTGGTCATCCAGGCCGGCGGCATCGGCCGCGCGGGCGAGGTGCTCATCCTGGACATGGGCGAGCCGGTGTCGATCCTCGAGGTCGCCAAGCGGATGATCTCCATGTCGGGCAAGGACGTGGAGATCGTGTTCACGGGCCTTCGGCAGGGCGAGAAGCTGCATGAGGAGCTCGTCGGAGCACGGGAGAACCTCGAGCGCCCGTTCCACCCGCAGATCTCGCACGCGCATGCGGACATGATCAGCCCGGAACGGCTCGACAAGGCCGGCTGGGAGGCGCGGATGAAGGCCGAGCCGCGCAACAACGACACTGCCGTGGTCGACCGGATCATCGTGGATCGGGTCGTCAACGGATCAACGCGCGTCACGCAGGAGGCACGCTCGAATGGCTGACCGGATCTACATGTCATCGCCCGACGTCACGGCACTCGAGGAAGAAGCGCTCGTGGCCGCGATGCGCTCCGGCTGGATCGCACCTCTCGGTCCGGATGTCGACGCGTTCGAGCGTGAGCTGGCGGAGCGGATCGGCGTCGCGCACGGGGTGGCGTTGAGCTCGGGCACGGCTGCTCTGCACCTCGGTCTGCTGACGCTGGGCGTGAAACCGGGAGACGTGGTGGTCACGTCGACGATGACGTTCGCTGCGACCACCAACGCGATCGTGTACACGGGCGCCGAGCCCTATTTCATCGACGCGGATCCCCGAACCGGCAACATGGATCCCGAGCTGCTGCGTGGCGCCCTGGTGGCGTTGCGCGACGCGGGTGAGCACGTCGCCGCGGTGGTTCCGGTGGATCTGCTCGGCAAGGCGGTGGACTACACGACGATTCTCGCGATTGCGGCGGAGTTCGACGTGCCTGTGCTCGCCGACGCCGCTGAATCGCTGGGCGCATGGCACGCGGGTCGCCCAGCGGGCAGTTTCGGGCGCGCATCGATCGTCTCCTTCAACGGCAACAAGATCATGACCACCTCGGGCGGAGGCATGCTGCTCACGGACGACGCCGACGTCGCCCAGCACGTGCGGTACCTGGCCACCCAGGCGAGGCAGCCGGTCGTGCACTACGAGCACATCGACATCGGTTACAACTACCGGATGAGCAACCTGCTGGCTGCGCTCGGGCGCGCGCAGCTGTCTCGGCTCGACGCGATGATCGCGCGTCGGCGAGACATGCGGGAGCTCTACAAGGAGCTCTTCGCGACGGTGGACGGAGTCGAGGTCTTCGGTGCCGAGGGCGACGAGCACGACAACGTGTGGCTGACGTCGATCCTGGTCGACGAGAAGCGCACGGGCTGGGGTCCGTCCGACCTCTCCGCAGCGCTCGCGAAGGACGATATCGAGAGCCGGCCGCTCTGGAAGCCGATGCACAAGCAGCCGGTGTTCGCCCATCATCGCGGTGTCATCAACGGCGCCTCGGAGCGGCTGTTCGAATCGGGGCTCACGCTGCCCAGCGGGTCTGCGCTGACGGACATGCAGCGCGCTCGAGTGGTTGACGGCATCACCACCTTCGTCGGGGGACGCTGAGTCGTGACTTATGTCCCTTCCGAAGGCAGACCGATCGGTTCTGACTTCGAGACACTTCCTGCGGGCGAGCTTGTCCCACACAGCGTTCCCCCCTGGGAACGAGAAGGGCGTCCGGTTCGCTACGTGGAGACCGGACGACAAGCACTGGCGATCATGGCTGACGTCCTCGCGCGACGAGGACGAGACCGACTGATCGTCCCGGGATATCTCTGTTCTTCAATGATCGAGCCTTTCGTGCAGCGGGGCTGGCGTATCTCCTCGCTCGGAATCAACGAGAGACTCGGTGTCCCCCTAGACGCGTCCCGCGTGCTCCAAGACGTGCCCGAGCGAACGGTGATTCTCTTGGCCGCCTACTTTGGGAGCCGCCCTGACCCGACGCACCGGGCCCTCATCGAGGAGGCGAAAGCTCGCGGCATCGTCGTGGTGGAAGATACCACTCACCGTGTTTTCGAGCCCGATGTGCTGGGAGCTGATCTGTCCTTTGCCAGCCTGCGCAAGCTGCTCCCGGTCGGAGACGGCGCTTACGTGTCAGGCGATGAGGAGATCCTAGAGGTTGCCTCAGGTCTGGAGGAGAGCGACTCTGAACGATGGGAGGCAATGGATCTCAAGCGCGCCACCCTTGATGGTGACGGCTCGCACGGGTTCCGAGAGATCTTCCAGCGCGAGAACGAACGTCTTGAAGACCAGGGACGGATTCGTCGCGCGACACCGCGCTCTATCGAGGCCTTGAGTACCTTGCCATACGACGCGATGGCTAAGAAGCGCGCCGACAATGCGCGGACTCTTCGGCAGCTTCTCGCTGATGCCGGAATCTCGGTGATGCGGCGGAATGGAGATGGGATCCCGTCGCATCTGGTCCTTCAGCTCGACGCCCCGCCGGTGCTGCAGGCTCGTCTGGCCCAGCGCCGTGTGTACTGCGCGATCCATTGGCCGCGCGTGCAAGGGGTCCACGGGCTGGGGCCCTGGCGGTCTGATTTGCTTTCGGTCCCTGTCGACCATCGCTACGGTCCCAAGGACATGGAGCGCGTGGCCTCGGCCATCGTCGAGGAGGTGTCGAGATGACGATCAGCTGGAGGGATAGCACTACGGCCGCGAGCGTGTATCAGTCCCGAAGCTACGGAGAGGCTGCGGCCCGGAGCACTGGAGCCCTCTGGGACGCGATTGGTGACGAAGAAGGCAGATGGCGATTGCCCTTGTGCATCAATTCCGTGGACGTGGGGGGACGGACTTCGCGTGACGCCGTCTCGCCCTACGGATACCCGGGGATCTGGTCGGATCCGGCGATGCCGGCGGATGAAGTGCTTGCCGCGTGGGACGACACGGTGCGTCTACTCGCGGAACGAGGCATTGTCTCCGTCTTTTTGCGATTCGCCCCGTATCGCGATGGTGTGGAGCGTCGCGTCACTCTTCCCGGGCTTGAACTCGTAGAGCTGTCCGAGACCGTTCTCCTTGAGCTCGGCGAGGAAGCCAGCATGTGGGAGGGGATGCACGGGCGCTCCCGCACAGCGATCCGCAAAGCGGAGCGAGAAGGTCTGCACGCACAAGTCGTGATGGAACGGCCGCTGAGCCTCGGCTCCGACTCCGGATTCCGAAACGTCTACGAGGTGGCGATGGAGCGTGTCGGTGCCACGGCTGCGCATCTTCATTCTGACGACTATTACGAGCGCCTTTCACGCGCTGAAGACGTCGACCTCCATCTCGTCGAGGTGCGGGATGCGGACGATGAAGTAGTGGCGGCGACCCTTCTGCTCATCGACGAGGAGGCAGTTCACTACCACCTGTCCGGATCAGTGGTCGAGGCTGCGCGGAACGGAGCCAACAACCTGATGATCTGGACTGCCATGAAGTGGGCAGCAGCTGAGGGGCACAAGCGGTTTCACCTCGGCGGAGGAACTTCACGCGCTGATGGTCTGTTCCGATTCAAAGCGTCATTCGGAGGAGTTTCGATGCCGTTCTTCGTAGGGCGTCTGATCGTACGCCCGGAGGCATACGCATCGTTGGTCACAGAGCATGCGCGGCGACTCGGAGTTCGTCCCAGTCAGCTTCAGGAAAGCTCGTTCTTCCCTGCATACCGGGCGGTGCGGGTGTGAGTAAGACTGAGGTGTATCTGACGTTGCGGGGTGTGATCGATCGGGTCATCGCCGCCGTCGCTCTGGTCGTGCTCTCACCGGTACTCGTCGCTCTCACGATCGCGGTGCTCGTTCGAATGGGTCGACCGGTACTTTTTCGTCAGAAGCGTGTGGGACAAGGCGGTCGCGAGTTCTTCATCTACAAATTCCGAACGATGGTCCAGGATGCAGAACAACGCGGCGGAGGCTATATGCCCGCTGAGATGAACCTGATTCCGCCGCTGGGTGCGTTCCTCCGCAAAACGAGCCTCGATGAGCTGCCTCAGCTGCTGAACATACTGAAAGGCGACATCTCCATCGTCGGGCCTCGGCCTGCGCTCCCGAGCCAATACGCCCGCTACACTTCGCGTCAGGCAGGAAGGGTGTCCGTGCCGCAAGGGCTGACAGGCTTGGCGCAAGTGCTCCATCGCAACGAGGCACCCTGGTCAGTGCGGATCGAAACCGACCTTCGGTACATTGATCGAATCGGTCCGGGCACCGATTTCCGGATCTTGTGCGCCACGGCCGTTCGAGTGCTCCGCGGCACAGGAGTGAGAACAGACCAGACCGCCGGAGAGGTCGATGATCTCGGCCCGGCCCGAACGAACGGTGAGCAAGTTGCTGAGTGATGGCACGATCGTTCTGAGCCCGATCGAGCGTGAGGATCTTCGATTCCTCAAGGACCTGGCCGACGACCCTGCGGTTCGTGAGAACGTCGTCGGCTGGGACTGGCCGTTGTCGATGTCCGCGCAGGAGCGATGGTTCGAGCGAGGCATCGAGTCGGATCATGCGCGACGATTCGTGATTCGCCGGATGGACGGAACGAATGTCGGTCTGACGGGGCTCTGGGACATCGACGCCCGCAATCGCACCGCGATGTCGGCGATCAAGATCGGTGGTGCTCCGGATCTCCGCGGGAAGGGGTACGGACGACGCGCTCTGCAGATGACGATGGACTTCGCCTTCCTCGATGTCGGTCTGCATCGACTGACGGCCCAGATCCTGGAGTTCAACTCGGCGTCCTTGGCGCTTTACCGGGACGCACTGGGTTGGTCGCTCGAAGGAATCAGTAGGCAGCACGTGTGGCGTCATGGCAAATATTGTGACGTCCTCCACTTCGGAATGCTCCGCGACGAGTACATCGCCAGAGGTGACGCGGAATGACGGCGGATTCCGGACCGGTCGTCTGGATCATCAACCACTATTCGACGATTCCCTCGCGCGACGGCGCCGGCGCGCGACACTTCCGGCTCGCGCAGGAACTCGTCCGGAACGGGTGGAGACCGCTGCTGATCTTCGCGAGCACGACCCATCCCGCCGGTGCCCAGCACTTGCGACGCGGTGAACGCCGACGTCGCGGCGTGGAGGAGGGCGTGCCCTTCCTCATGGTGCGCGCGCCGAGGTATCGGGGAGGGCTGCAACGCGTCTGGAACATGGCGGTCTTCGCGGTGAGGCTGCTCCTTCCGGGGACGGTCCGAGGGGTGCCGACTCCTGACGTCGTCGTCGGCAGCACCGTACATCTCCTCGCATCATGGGCGGCACTGCGGCTCGCCAGGCGCTATCGCGTGCCCTTCGTATTCGAGATCCGCGACATCTGGCCCGAGACCCTCATCGACCTCGGGAAGCTGCAGGCGGGAAGCCTGGCTGCCCGATTGATGTCGCGCGTCTCGCGGCACCTCGCATCGCAGGCATCTCTCGTGGTCTCGCCGCTGCCTGGGGTCCGCAGTTATCTCGACGGCATGGGATTGGACGACACTCCTTTCCACTGGGCGTCGAACGGCGTGGATCTGCCGCAGCAGTCCGACGCTCGATATCCTGCCGTCCGCGACGAGTTCGTCATCATGTATCTGGGGTCCCACGGGAACGCGAATGGACTAGAAGGACTCCTCGACGCGTTCGATGAGGCTGCAGGTCGGCCTGACCGGACTCAGAAACTTCGGCTCCGCCTCGTCGGTGACGGAACCCAAAAGGAAGCTCTTCGCATTCGCGCGGCTGCCTTGAAGTCCGCGGAGTTGATCGAGTTCGAGGACCGCATCCCGCGATCGGAGGTCATCGATCGCGCAAGGGAGGCCGACGCCCTCATCGTGAACCTCGAGGACCTCCCGGTGTATCGGTTCGGAATCTCGCTCAACAAGCTCTATGACTATCTCGTGGCGGAACGGCCGATCATCATCGCGACGAGTGCAGTGAACAATCCGGTCGCGGACGCCGGGGCCGGACTCACGGTGCCGGCCGGCGATGCGACGGCGCTCGCCACTGCGATTCGAGAGATGAGTGAGCTTCCTCAGGAAGCCCGCGCGGAGATGGGGCGACGCGGT
Source organism: Microbacterium sp. 22242 (assembly GCF_052045495.1). Lineage (NCBI taxonomy): Bacteria > Bacillati > Actinomycetota > Actinomycetes > Micrococcales > Microbacteriaceae > Microbacterium > Microbacterium sp. 22242. Next base: position 58,361 of record NZ_JBQEOZ010000010.1, read on the forward strand.
GCGACGCACGTCGAGACGCAGTACACGTACGCCGCGATCGGTGACCACCTGGCGATCGCGCTAGGCCGCATCTGTGATGACGCTCGCCGCGACTGATCGAGGATCGCTCCGGACGACGTCGCCGTTTCCGAGGCTGAGCACTCCTCAGCGGCTGCGGAGAGCGCCGAGTTCCGTTGACGACGGGTAGGTGATGAGGACGGCTTGATGCCGTCCGAAATAGACGAACAGGCTCGCTGCGCAGACCGCGTCGGCGCCGTTCTCGATGGCGGACTTGATGTCGTCGAGGCTGTCCGCGCCTCCCAGCGCGAGGACGGGCACCTCGACCGAGGCTGAGACTTCGCGCAGCAGGGGAAGGTCATATCCCGAACGGGTCCCATCGCGGTCGATCGAGTTGAGTACGATCTCTCCGGCCCCCAGCCCAGTGGCGGCCTGTGCGAATTCGACCGGCGTGAGACCGGTATCGATTCTGCCGTTGGACACATGAGCGCGTGGCCCGGAGACGGTCGAGCGCACGTCCACGCTCGCGACGACGCTTTGCGTGCCGATCTCGGAGGCGATCTGCGTGACCAGTTCGGGAGATCGGGAGATCGCGCTGTTCAGCACGATCTTCTCGACACCAGAGCGAACTATTGCCCGCGCGTCGCTCACACTGCCTACCGCGCCGCCATAGGCAACGGGCATGAACGCTTCGGATGCGATCGACCGAATGAGCTTCGGATCGAGAGGCGTCTCGCCCCGGCTGGCGGAGATGTCGCACAGGATCAGCTCGTCGACCTCCAACTCGTTGAAGATGCGTACGGCGTTCACGGGATCACCGAGATACGGGTTGCCTCCGAACCGTTGAGTCTTCGTGAGCCAGCCATGGTGCAGTTGCAGGACGGGTATGACGCGCGGTCTCACTGCTGGACCCACTCCTTCAGCATCTGCATTCCAAAACGATGGCTCTTCTCAGGATGGAACTGCGCCCCCGTGACGGAGTCGGCGCAGATCATCGAGGCATACCTGGCACCGTACTCGGTGCTCGCCAAGACGTTCGATTCGTCCGCGCACTTCACGTGATAGCTGTGGGCGAAATAGAAGCGATGATCATCGGGCAGGTCCGCGACTATCGGATGATCGCGCTCCTTGCGGATCTGCGCCCAGCCGAGATGCGGGACTCTCAGCCCCATCGAAGGATCGAACCGAACGCTGGTGCCGCTGATCAGACCGAGCCCGGACAATACTCCCTCTTCGCTGGAATCGAGGAGCAGCTGCATTCCCAGACAGATGCCGAGCAGCTGCTTACCCGTGGCAGCGTATGTGCGTACGGCGTCATCGAAGCCTGTGCGCTGCAGCTCGGCGGCTGCAGCGTCGAAAGCTCCCACTCCCGGAAGAACGACATGATCGTACGCGGTGAGCGCGGCGGGATCGGTGACAAAGGAGGCGTCGACTTCCAGACGAAAGAACATGTTCTGCAGGGATCCGATGTTGCCGACGCCGTAGTCGATGATGCCGACCGTCATGAACGCCTCTCCTTCGATTCGGCCGCACTCTCGGAGCGCGGCCTGCCGAGCACCTCTCGATAGGCCCGGATCATCTTGTCAGACTGCGAGGCCCAACTGGGGAGAGCGACATCAGCAAGATCCGATCGCGCGTCGGACACATCCACCGGGGTGATCGAATCGAGGGTCCTGGGCAGATCGGTCTCCACGGAGGTGATCCGGAAGGGGGCGAGGCGACCGGCCAGCAATCGGTCCACCGCCGGAAGCTCGTTGTGGATGAAAGGTGTTCCGGCAGCGATGTACTCGATGGCCTTGTTCGGCAGCGAGAGCGCGTAGGACAGGCACGAGGGCTCGATGACGCAGATACCGACGTCGGCGGACTCCAGAGTGGGGACGACGGATGAGCTGTCGACGGTTCCGAAGAGGTGGATGTTGGGGTGCCCGACCGCTGTCTCGGCGATCAACGTGCGAAGAGGGCCGTCTCCGACGAACACGAGGTGATCATTGGAGCGCGTCTTGAAGACCTCGAGCAACTCGGGGATGTGCCGCGCAGCTCCAAGGTTGCCCACGTGGACATAGAGACGACTCTCGCCGGGGATGCCGAGCTCGGACCGGAGATCCTGCCCGGTTCCAGCAATCTCGCCGACAGGCGAGTTCACCACACTCGTCGCGCGAATGCCGGGGTAGGTCTCCTCGTACCACTCGCGAATGAGGTCGTTGACGACAAACACCACATCGCACCGACGGATGTACCGGCGCTCGAGGAGCTTGAAGATCCGCCCCTGTGCGCCTCTCGATGTCGCCGTCTCTGTCTCCAGCTCGTGGGTGTCGTAGATCAGCCTCGCCCCGTGACGTCGCGCGAGGAACACGGCGACCGGCAGTACAGCCACCGAGTGGGCGTTGACGGCACCGATCGACTTTCCCGCGTAGGAGCGATACACCTGAACCGACCAGAGGATCTGGTGAGCGACGCGACGGAGGACTGAACCGCTGCCCTTGGAGTGGGATCCGACGCGTCTGATCCTGCGACGCTCGGAGAGCGGCTCCACCGATGGGAGGCCCGGGGCCGACGTCCCGCAGATCTCAACCTCGTCGAAGAGTTCCGCCTCCTCGACCGCGGCGGTCTGCCGGAAGATCCTGCTTTCCGAGACGATCGGCGCGGGATAGATGTGGAGGTTCGTCCCTTTTCCTGCAGTCATCGCGGGTAAAGCCCCATTCGTCTCAGGATGTTCACAGTTCGTCGTAGCAGTTGCACGAAACCGTATGAACTGCGGTAGTCCCTGAAGGACCGGCGCGGCGCGCTCAAGATCGCATCGATGGCTTCCGCGTCGAGCTGCAACTTCTTTCCGAGTAGCTGTGTGTCGATCCGGCGCAGACTGCTCGGATAGTCGTCCGACTCGAGTGCGGTCAATGCAGCGTCGCGCGTGATCTGACCCGAATTGATGAGATCGGACAGATGCCCACGACGTTTGTCGATGGCGAACTTCGTGGGCAGATAGTAGCCCTGCACCCAGCGCGTGTAGATGGATTCGTAGTGCTTTCCCTCGTACGGGGTCCACCCGAGCCGCTCCTGTAGGAGGCGCATCGCGTCAGCCTTGTCGTACTCGAGATAGTTGAGGATCGAGACGATGCGGACACGTCGTGCGACGGTCGTCCATCCGAGTTCGGCGAAGCCGAAATGAGGGTACGTCTTCAACGGCGTGGACCCGTGTGAGCGGTGGACGTCCTTGATGTAACGCCAGTCCGAGTGGCCATAGGACCATGACGGCACGCTGATCGATTCCGTCGCGAAGTTCATCCCGGAGATGATGTAGCGGATTCCGTGACGGCGGGCTTCCTTCCAGAGCGTCGCCTGGATCGCGTGATCGGCAGGGATGTCCGCATCGGGCACCGAGGCGTTGAGGAATGCCCGTTGGAGGTCGTAGAACTCGTCGAGGCGGAGGACGTTGGTCGTGAGGTCGACGTCGAGCGCTCGAAGAACGTTCTCGATGTTTCGAGAAGCGAGAGCCGAGTTCCATCCGTTGTCGACGTGCACGGCCAACGGGCGGAGACCGAGTTCGCGAACCTTCAGAGCGACGAACGAGCTGTCGACGCCACCGCTGACGCCGATAAGACAGTCGTATTGCTTGCCTTTGCCTGCCGCCTTCATGGCAGCGACCAGCGCGCTCAGCCGGGCGGGTCGTTCCGCGACAGGAACGATTCTCGAAGACAGTAGTGCGTCGTATCGGCGGCAGTGATTGCAGAGGCCGTCGATGAGGACGAGGTCTGGATCGACTTCGTCATTCATAACGCACCGACTGCACATGGACGGGTGCGTCATCAGCATCCTCAGGAGACTGGGTGGGACAGGACAAACTGTGGCTCTATGCTAGCCGAAGCGTGTTCGCCGCTTCACGCGTGCCGTGTGCAGGAGGGACGAGAACATGCCAGGACGCGTCGGGCGCGGACTTCTCGCGCTTGTCACGGGCGCCGCCTTGGGGCAGATCATTCTCGTCGCATCGACCCCGTTCATCGCCCGACTCTACGGTGCAGCCGCTTTCGGCGCTTTCAGCGCGTTGGTCGCCGCCACCTCGGTGATCGGTCCGGCCGCAGCCCTGAAGTTCGATGTGGGGATCGTGTTACCGGCGGACGAGAGCCAAGCGCGTCGCCTGCTGCGGATGGCGATGGTCAGTTCGGCCGCGGTCGCGGTCGCCACCGGCGTCGGGATCTGGCTCTTGAGTTTCACATCCCTCGGGCGCAGTTGGGCGCTGGTGCCTTGGGCGCCCCTGTGGGGCGGCGCGCTGGTGCTTGCGACATCTCTGTTCACCGTGTTGACGCAGGCGGCTCTCCGAGAGCGCTCGTACGGCGTCGTCGCCAAGCGCCCTCTGTTCCAGTCGCTGGGCACCGCCGCCGCTCAATTGGGGCTGGGTGTCATCGGAGCACTGCAGGTGGGCCTTACAGCGGGCTTCCTGTTCGGGCGTCTATTCGGGTTTCTTCCGTTGATCAAGGCGACAAAGCCACTACTCAAAGCTCCGGACAGCGGCAGCTATCGCGAGACCCTTCGCGAGTACGTCCGCCTCCCCACGTCGCTGACAGCGGCCGCCCTGATCAACTCGTTCGGCAGTAACTTGCCGTTGCTTCTCATCGCGGCTGCCTTCGGCGATGCGGCGACGGGTGAGTACGGCATGGCGCAAAGGCTCGTGACTCTCCCGGCGACCCTGCTCGGCGCGTCGGTCGCCCAGGTCCTCGGTGCGGAGCTCGCCCAGCTTCTTCGTGAGCGGCGTGCCGGGGCTCGCGAGATCTACCGCTCGACCACGATCCGACTCGGGGCTGTCGCGATTGTGGTGGGCATCGCGATCGTCGGCTTGGCACCGCTTCTGCCCGTGTTCCTTGGAAGCGACTGGTCCCGCACCGTGCCGTTGGCGCAAGCGCTGTCCCTGGTTGCGGCCGCCGGGCTTGTCGGCTCGCCGCTGAGTCAGGTTTACACGGTGTATCAGTCACGAGCGACCGCGATCGTGGACATCATCCGCGTCGCGGTTGTCCTCGGGGCATGGGCCATTGCGCACGCCTACGGACTTTCGCTGGTGGAGTCGGCGTGGGTTCTCAGCATCGCTCAGACGCTGGGGTACGTGTTGCTGTGGGGATACGGTTGGCGTCTCGTGCGCGCCAACGAGACGGCGGTCGTGCCGCGTGACGCGATGTGACGCGTTACCTGCTGCGTGACTGAGATGGCTTTGTCATCCGCCGCTCGGCCAGGTCGGGTTCGCCTGACGACTTCGAGGTGACCAGCGGCGAGACGGCGAGCAACAGCAACGCCGCCAGCAGTCCGTGAGTGGTCAACGATGTCAGGATCGACGCGTTCGTGACGGCGATAGCGGGCGAGACCATGACGATGCCAACGAAGTAGGGCGGCCACCCGAACGTCGCTCGGTCGAGGAAGCGGAGATAGACCCCGAGGATCAGTGTCGAGGCGAGCACGCCTGCCCAGCCGAAATTCGAGTAACCGTCGGCGAAGAGGTTCGCGCTGGCAGCCATCGACGGCAGGTGGGCGATGAAGTTGCCGATGACATAGGGCGGGCGCAGATCGTACGGGTACTTCATGAACGGCGCCAAGAGCGAATAACCGAGGTGAGCCTGCGGGTTGTCCGAGTAGAAGCGGAAGTACGCGGAGCTGAGTGCTCCTGGAACAGTGATCACTCGTCTCGAGAAGAACGAAGTCCAGGTCGAACTCGCCGTCAGCGTGTCGATGATTGTAGACACCACCATCACGCCGGCCGCGCCGAAAATGAAAGTGATCCCGAGTGCGTTCCCCTGGCGCCGTCGGAGAAGAAGGAACATCAGAAGCCACGTGAGGATCGCGAAGAACATTCCCTTGGATCCGGTGGTGGTGTAGAGCAGCAGCTGGCCGATGATCGCGATCGCGAGGAAGAGGACCCTGCGACGGGCGATTCCAGCCGCGAAGATATAGGCGTTGATCACGTTCGCCTGTATCGGGACGAGGTACCCGAGTATCCCCACCTCGTCCACTTGATCCGCGAAATCGGCCCTGACTCCATAGACATCGGCGAACGCGAGGAAGTTTGTGTTGAGTCCCTTGGTCGCGATGATCGACGCGTACGTCACGATGGAGAACACGGCGATGAAGAGCGTGATGGATGTCGAAGAGACTTTCGGCAACCTCCACGGTCTTGGACTTCTGTTCTGGATCAGGGCCGCAGCGATCATCGAGCCACCGACCAACGCGCTGAATGCCAGGTCTTCGCCCCCGGCGAGATATGTCGTGTACGTCGTCATGAAGATCGTGGGCACCGCCGCCACCGCGTAAATGATCCACAGCAACATCGACGAGGGGCGCTTGAGCGAGCGGGGCAACGCGTATGCGGTGAAAAGAGCGATGAAGAACGTTACGACATGGGAGGAGAACGGAGCAGGCTGGTACTTGTTGCCGAGATAGCCGAACGCCGGGCTGATCAGACTCGCGTATACCCAGTGCATGACGTACGCATAGAGGGCGAGCGCGATCGGGTAAGCGATCCCGTAACGCAGGAATCGGCGGATCCCTGGAGAAGCAATACCGGAGCTCGGGCCATCACCAGCGTTCGCGCGGGTCAATCGTTGCTCGTCTCTGTCGCGGATGTCGCGGTCTCGCCCCTTGGCGACGCGAAGAACGCCAGTACGCAGCCCGTGTTCTCATCCCAAAGTACAGCGCATGTCCGAGCCGTGCCACGCGCGCGAGTCAGTGGCGCTCGACCGGCGGGATGCTTCATCGTCCGGCCTCGGTCGTCGGACAAGCCTGCTGCAGGAGCCCCTACGCGGCGCCGGCCGCGGCCCCTGCGCTTAGCGATAGGTTTTTGTTTGAGCTTGGCTTCGCTGCTGCAGAGAGGCCGAAGGCGTGTGACGTGATGCTAGTAGGAGGGGCGGCAGCGTGGCGATCTGGGTCGCAGGTGGCTTCGGTGCACTTGATCTTGCCGATCATGAGTTCGCGGAGCAGGGGTACGAACTCGCGTTGATCCCAGGTGCTCCTGGCGCGCCCAGATTCCTGTGGGGAGACGGCGCCGAGATGTGGCGGCGGCTCGCCGAGAAGCCCGCCGACGACGGCGACCTTGATGCCGATGAGCGGGCAACGCTGCGCGAACTCGCTCAGATGGCTCTCGTGACGGACGTCGACGCCGGCATATCGGCTCGTGCGAGCAAACCATGGCTGACTTCCGCGTTGCACGAACTGGTGTACGCGCTCATCGCGCATGTCGCTCGGCAGCATGGCATCGAGCCGATCTTCCTCAAGGGGCCGACTCTTCATCGCCAGGGGCTACGGGTCCGGGAGCACTCGGGAGATGTTGATTGCTGGGTTCTGCCTGGCCAGGATGTCGTCCTCGCCGAGGCCATGCGGGAGTGGGGATGGACACCGTGCTACACGGCGTTCACAGGCACCAGCATCTCTCACTCTCTGACACTCGCGGCCGGAGCGTGGGGATGTGCCATCGACGTGCACACGCGGTTCCCCGGATCGACCATCGCGGCACCCGCAGCTTTCGAACTCGTTGTGGAAACGGCCGAGCAACGGACGTTCGCAGGGACTGCTGTTCGTACTCCGTCGAAGCCTGTGCATGCCGTGCTCTTCGCCCTTCACGAGATGAGGCCGATCGTTGGGAGCCCGCCTGGACCCTCTCAGCGGGAAAATGCCCTGCGCGCATTGATGTCGGGGGGGGCGGCCACTGTTGATGTCACTCGAGATCTCGGGGCCGAGTTCGTACTCGGAGAGCTGTTACAGGAGGCTTTTCCTGACGAGGAGATCGATCTATCGGAGGCCCGCATGCCTTCCGACTGGCCATGGCGCTCGACAACGTCCGCGACTCGACGACATGCGAAGGCGCTATGCCTCGTTCGGTGGCGCGATCGGCCGCGAGTGCTCTTCCGCCTGGTCTGGCCCAGCAGGCGGATGATCGAAGGAGCCGGCGCTGCAGGCGAAGAGTCGATCGAGGACACCGCAGGGGCTCGCGTTCGTCGGGTTCTCGCGGCCGCACTCCAATTCGGGCGAGAGCGTCCCGAATAGTGTCACCACCGGGTTTCGCCCCGGGCCGTCCGGCTGGGGCTTCCGGCTCTCGCTAAGCTATAGCCCATGCGTATCGCCGTCGTGGCCCTGGGAAAGATCGGGCTTCCCCTCGCTGTCCAGTTCGCTTCATCGGGCCATGACGTGATCGGTGTCGACGTCAACCAGAAGGCCGTTGACACGATCAACGCGGGGCAGGAGCCGTTTCCCGGCGAGGCGCACCTGCAGGAGAAGCTCGCGGAACTGATCCCTTCGGGTCGCCTTCGCGCGACCACCGACTACGCGAAGGCGATTCCCGGCGCCGACGCGGTCGTTCTGGTCGCCCCGGTCTTCGTCAACGACGAGACCTGGGAACCCGACTTCAAATACATGGACGCGGCGACGGCGTCACTCGCGGAGCACCTGACCCCGGGCACTCTCGTCTCCTATGAGACCACGCTGCCCGTCGGGACCACGCGCAACCGCTGGAAGCCCATGCTCGAGGCGGGTTCAGGGCTGACCGAGGGTGTCGACTTCCACGTCGCGTACTCCCCGGAGCGGGTGCTCACCGGGCGGGTGTTCGAAGACTTGCGCAAGTACCCCAAGCTGATCGGCGCGCTCTCGCCGGAGGGCACTCGGCGTGCACGCGAGTTCTACGAGGCGGTGCTCCAGTTCGACGAGCGTTCCGACCTGCCGCGTCCTAACGGCGTGTGGGACCTGGGGACGACGGAAGCGTCCGAGATGGCGAAGCTTGCCGAGACGACCTATCGCGACGTGAACATCGGCCTCGCGAACCAGTTCGGGCTGTTCGCCGCGGCCAACGGGATCGACGTCTACAAGGTGATCGAGGCCTGCAACTCGCAGCCGTACAGTCACATCCATCGTCCCGGCATCGCCGTGGGCGGACACTGCATCCCGGTGTACCCGCGCCTATATCTGTCGACCGACCCGGATGCGGACATCGTGCGCACGGCACGACAGCTCAATGCATCGATGCCGGAACGACTCGTCGCCCAGGCGGAGACGATTCTCGGTTCGCTCTCCGGCCTGACGGCCGTCGTGCTGGGAGCGGCCTACCGCGGCGGCGTGAAGGAGACGGCGTTCTCGGGAGTCTTCCCGACGGTACAGGCGCTGCGCCAGCGCGGTGCCGACGTCCGCGTGCATGATCCGCTGTACACGGACGACGAGCTGCGCACGCTGGGTCTCGAGCCCTTCGCGATCGGTGAGGCGGCGGATGTCGCGGTGCTGCAGACCGATCACGCCGACTATCGCGCGCTGTCGCCGGCCCAGATCCCCGGGGTGAAGCTGCTCGTCGACGGGCGCGCGGCGAGCGATGCCGCGCTCTGGGCCGGCACGCCTCGGATCGTCGTCGGATCCGCCTGACTTCCGGCATTTCATCGAACGGGGGCGCTGCAGAATGACCGAACGAACTGAGGTGCGGATCGTGGAGTCCGCAGACGTATCGGATGACGCCGAGATCGGAGCGGGGTCGTCCATCTGGCACCTCGCCCAGGTGCGTGAACGGGCCCGGCTGGGCGAGAACTGCATCATCGGCAGAGGCGCGTATGTCGGCACGGGCGTCGTGATGGGCGACAACTGCAAGGTGCAGAACTACGCGCTCGTCTATGAGCCGGCACGTCTCGCGGATGGCGTCTTCATCGGCCCTGCGGTTGTCCTCACCAACGACACCTATCCGCGGGCGATCAATGCGGACGGAACGCTCAAGAGCGCGCATGACTGGGAACCGGTCGGTGTGACGATCGGGAGAGGCGCGGCCATCGGAGCACGGGCCACGTGCGTGGCCCCGGTGACGATCGGCGCGTGGGCGACCGTGGCCGCGGGTGCGGTCGTCGTCAAGGACGTCCCCGACTACGCCCTCGTCGCGGGAGTCCCAGCGAAGCGCATCGGGTGGGTCGGAGAGGCCGGCGTGCCCCTGACTGCGGGCGATGAGGCCGGCACCTGGATCTGTCCCCAGAACGGCAGCACTTACCGTGAGCAGAACGGCACCCTGACGAAGGAGAACGCGTGAGCGACTTCATTCCCCCCGCCAAGCCGATCATCGGCGACGACGAGCGTGAAGCCGTCGATCGAGTTCTCCGCAGCGGCATGGTCGCGCAGGGGCCCGAGGTCGCCGCCTTCGAGGCCGAGTTCTCCGCGCACTTCGTGCAGGGGCGTCCGGCCGTCGCGGTGAACTCCGGAACCGCGGGCCTGCACCTCGGCCTGCTCGCCGCGGGGGTCGGTCCCGGCGACGAGGTCATCGTGCCGTCGTTCACGTTCGCCGCGACCGGGAACTCGGTCGCGCTCACGGGCGCGACTCCCGTTTTCGTCGACATCGAACCGGACACGTTCACACTCGACCCCGAGGCGGTCGCCGCAGCGATCACGTCGAAGACGAAGGGCGTGCTGCCGGTCCATCTCTACGGGCACCCGGCGCGCATGCGCGAGCTGGAGGCGCTTGCCACGGAGCGCGGCGTCGCTCTGTACGAGGACGCGGCACAGGCGCACGGCGCCTCGCTGGACGGACGCCCGGTCGGAACATTCGGCGAGTTCGCCATGTTCAGCCTGTACCCGACCAAGAACATGACCAGTGGCGAAGGCGGGATGGTCTCGACCGCGACCGACGAGATCGCACGGATGGTCAAGCTGCTGCGGAACCAGGGTATGGAGCGGCAGTACGAGAACGAGGTCATCGGCTTCAACGCGCGCATGACCGACATCCACGCCGCGATCGGCCGCGTGCAGCTGACGAAGGTCGATGCGTGGACGAAGACGCGTCAGGACAACGCGGCCTTCTTCGACGCGAACCTGCGCGGCGTGGTCGTCCCGCCGGTCGCCGACGCCGCTGTGCACGTCTACCACCAGTACACGATCCGCGTTCCAGAGGACCGGGACGGCTTCGTGAAGGCGCTCAAGGAGGAGCACAGCGTGGGGGCGGGCGTCTACTATCCCATCCCCAACCACCGCCTGCCGTCGTTGACGCGGTTCGCGCCAGGAGTGGAGCTGCCGGAAACCGAGCGAGCGGCTCGCGAGGTCGTCTCGTTGCCGGTGCACCCGTCGCTGTCGCAGAACGACCTCGAGCGCATCGTGGTCGCCGTGAACGCCATCGCCGGGGCAGGCGCCTGATGGCCCTGCGCGCTGGCCTGCTAGGCGTCGGCATGATGGGGCGCCACCATGCTCGCGTCTTGCGTGAGATCGATGGCGTCGAGCTCGTCGCGATCGCGGATCCCGGCGGGGATCCTCACGGTGTCGCGGGCGAACTGGAGATCCTGCCCGACATCGACGCGCTGATCGAGGCAGGCCTGGACACCGCCGTCGTCGCGGTGCCGACCCGATTCCACGAGGAGGCGGCGCTCAAGCTCGCCGCAGCAGGCGTGCACGCTCTCGTGGAGAAGCCGATCGCGCACACTCTCGATGCGGGACGCCGTATGGTCGACGCTTTCGCGCAGGCGGGTCTTGTCGGCGCGGTCGGGCACATCGAGCGCTTCAATCCCGCCCTGCAGGAGCTTCGCCGGCGACTCGAAGCGGGGGAGCTGGGCGCGGTCTACCAGGTGGTCACGCGACGTCAGGGCCCTTTCCCGTCCCGGATCGCGGACGTCGGGGTCGGGAAGGACCTCGCCTCGCACGACGTCGACCTGACGGCGTGGGTCGTCCAGTCCGACTACGAGCGGGTGTTCGCGCAGACGGCGTTCAAGAGCGGCCGTGAGCACGAGGACATGATCACGATCACGGGACGCACCGAGAGCGGCGTGATCGTGAACAACATCGTGAACTGGCTGAGCCCGATGAAGGAGCGGGTGACGGTCGTCACGGGGGAGAAGGGGGCGTTCGTCGCCGACACCGCGACCGGCGACCTCACGTTCTTCGCGAACGGCACGATACCGCTCGAGTGGGAGTCGGTGTCGAGCTTCCGCGGCGTCTCGGAAGGCGACGTCATCCGGTACGCGTTCACCAAGCGCGAGCCGCTCCGCGTGGAGCACGAGGCCTTCCGCGATGCGGTCCTGGGAGAGCGTTCTGACGTGGTGACGATGGAGCAGGGACTGCGCACGCTCGCCGTGGTCGAGGCCGCGCTGGAATCGGCCCGGCTGATGGACGCGGTGAAGATCGGCTAGATCCGCTGGCTGTGAGTACGCGGGCGGAACGCGTTGCCGGTGATGATTGGATGGGTGCATGAGCAGCACGCCCCCCTCGCGCCGTGAACTCCGCGAGCAGAAGGCGGAGCACGTCGGATCGAAGCCTCGGCGCCGTCGGACCTGGCCCTGGGTCGTGGGCGGTGTGTTCCTCCTGCTCGTCGTGCTGGCGGTGGCCGGCGGGATCATCGGCAAGCAGGTGTACGACAAGGCGATGTCCGCCCGCGGTCATCTCGAGGCCGCGATGACCGGCGTGCAGCAGGTGCAGAAGTCCGTGATCGCCGGTGACCTCGACGCGGCGGCGAAGAGTTCCGGCGTCGTCTCGGCCCAGACGTCGGCGGCGGTTACCGCGACCAAGGGATGGCAGTGGAGCTTCGCGGAGAAGCTCCCCGTGGTCGGCTCCAATCTCTCGGCGGTCCGCACCGTCGCCGAGGTGACGGATGGGCTGGCCAAGGACGTCGTGCGGCCGGCTGCGAGCGTGAAGCTGAGCGATCTGAACATCGCCGGCGGCCGGATCGACCCCGCGTCGATCACCGCGCTCTCGAAGACCTTCGATTCCGTCGATGCGGGGATCCAGAAGGCGATCACCGATCTCCGCAAGGTCGACAAGGCCCCGCTCGTCGGCCCCGTCGCCGACGGCGTGACCAAGCTCGACACGGAGCTGACCAAGCTCGGGCCCACCATGAAGACGGCGCGGGAGGTGCTGAGCGTCCTGCCGGATGCGCTCGGGGCGAAGGGCCCCCGCACGTACCTGCTGATGTTCCAGGGGAACTCCGAGGCGCGGAGCCTCGGCGGCAACGCCGCGCAGTTCCTGCCGATCACAGTCGACAACGGCACGATAACCCGCGGCACGGTTGTGAGCAGCTCGGACTTCAAGCGCCAGGGCCGGCCTGATCCCGTCACCGATCTTGATCCTCAGGCCGCCAACATCTTCGGCGACAAGATCGGCCGGTACACGCCCGACTTCACGATGGTGCCGAATCTGCCGGACGCCGTGCGGATCCTGCGCGCCTGGTGGGCGAGCGACATCGGCACGAACTTCGACGCCGTGCTGTCGATCGACCCGGTGACGCTCTCCTACATCCTGGAGGCGACCGGTCCGGTAACACTCGCGACAGGCGATCAACTCACTGCGCAGAACGCGGTGCCGCTGCTGCTCAACCAGGTGTACGTCAAGTATCCGACCGGGCTTGAACAGGACGCCTTCTTCGCCTCTGCGGCCGACACGATCTTCTCCGCCGTCACCTCGGGCAAGGCGTCGCCGGTGAAGCTGATCCAGGCCCTGTTCCGAGCGTCCGACGAGGGGCGACTCCTCTACGTGAGCAACGACCCGCAGCAGACCAAGCTGGTCGACAACTCCCGGATGAGCGGCATCATGCCCACGACGGACAAGGATCAGAGCGTTCTCGGCGTCTACCTGAACGACAACACCGGTTCGAAGAAGAGCTACTACCTCGACATGAAGATCGACGCGTGCCGCACCGATCAGATCGTCAAGGGCACGATGACGCTGACGTCGAGCCTGACCGAAGACAAGGCGGCCAGCCTGCCGCCCTACATCAAGGGCCCGTACTTCGCGGCCGGGGACATCAGCAGCTATGCCGTGTTCTACGGGCCGGCCGGCGGTTCCCTTTCCAGCATCACCATCGACGGGCAGCCCGCCCACATCCTCAGCCAGGGAGAACACCTCGGCCGTCCCGCGGTGAAGATCGAGGTCTTCAGTCATTTCGCGGATGCGCATACGGTGAAGGTCGAGTTCAAGGCGCCGGGGCCTGGCGGCCCGCTCACCGTCTGGACGACGCCGATGTCCCGGGCGACGCCGACCACCGTCGAGCCGACCTGCAAGTAGGGCCGGGGCTCGTCCGGGCGTCATCGAATATGTACGAAGTCCCTCAGTTCGCGGGCGAACCGGTCTGCACCGAACCGCTCGCTCAGCAGTTCCGAGTCGAACGGATCGAGGCGTAGCGCGGCCTCGACCCCGGCGGCCAGATCGCCCGGTTCCGTGGAAGCCGCGATCACCCCCGAGACGCCGGGCACGATCGCCTCCAGCTGCCCGCCGACCGGCCCGGTGACGACGGGAGTGCCGGCCGCCTGTGCCTCGACGGGGACGATTCCGAAGTCCTCGATCGGCGGAAACACGAAGACGGCGCTCTGCTGCATGAGGGCGTACATGAGCGCGTCCGAAGGCCCGATCACGAACTCGACGGGAACGCCGACCTCCTCCGCGCGCGCCCGCAGCCTCATCTCGTCCGGCCCCCGCCCGACGATGACGACGGGCAGGCCCACGCGGTCGGCTGCGGCGATGACGCGATCCAGCGCCTTGTACGGGGTGAACCGCGAGGCCCCCATGATGAACGTCTCGGGCAGTCGTTCGAGGATGCGGCGCTCGTCGGCGTCGACGACCTCAGTGCGCCAGTCGGACTGCGCCCGGATGGCGTCGACGGCAACGGGCGGGTGGATGACCGTCGCGTCTCTCTGCCACGCTCGGGCGATCCGGTCGCGGACGAACCGGCTGTTCGCCGCGATCGTCGTGGCCTCCTGAGCGCGCCGTCGATCGATTCGGCGGAACAGCGGTGAGGCCGCGCGCACCAGCGCATGCCTGCCGCGCTCGTCCGATTCCGGATCCCAGAGGTAGCGGGCGGGGCTGTGCGCATAGACGAACTTCGGCACGGACGGATCCGGCACGCGCACGTGATGTGCGAACACGTACGAACTGGCCAGCACCCACTCGAGATCGTCCCGCACAGGAACGCGGCGCCAGGTCGGATCCAGCAGCGGCAGCGATGCGGCCTTGTGCTTGCGCAGCGGGGTCCGTGAGAGCCAGGACTCGGAGACCCGCCCCGCTGCGAACCGCCCGGGGGCGTCATCCCACAGGCAGAAGATCTCCGCGTCCCCGAAGGCCTCGCCCATGGAGTCGAGGACGCGCTCCGCCCCTCCCGACGGCTCGATCCATTCGGTGACGATGAGCCCGGTCACGTCGCAGCCCGTCGACTTCAGTAGGCCCCGGCGCCGGTGAAGACGACCCGCAGCGTGCGCCAGAGGATGACGAGGTCACCGGTCAGCGACCAGTTCTCCACGTAGAAGAGGTCGAGGCGCACGCTGTCATCCCAGGACAGGTCGGACCGTCCGTTGACCTGCCAGAGGCCCGTGATGCCGGGGCGGACGAGGAATCGGCGCTGCATGCGATGGTCGTAGCGCTCCATCTCCGAGATGAGCGGAGGCCGCGGACCGACGAGGGACATGTTCCCGCGCAGCACGTTGATCAGCTGCGGCAGCTCGTCGAGGCTGTGCCGCCGCAGAGCGCGGCCCACCGGCGTCACCCGCGGATCGTTCCTCATCTTGAACAGCACGGCGTTGCCATCGCTCCGGTCGAGCAGGGACGGCAGCTGATCCTCCGCGTTCACGACCATGGTGCGGAACTTGAGCATCTCGAATCGCCGTCCGTCGGCACCGATGCGCTGCTGCCGGAACAGGGCTCGACCTCCGTCCTGACGCACCAGGAGGGCGAGGGCCGCGAAGATCGGACTCAGGACGATGAGGCCGAAGACCGAGCCCACGATGTCGAGGGTGCGCTTGGCGACGTACTTCGCTCCCTCGAACGTGGGGTAGTCGACCTGGATCAGCGGAAGGCCGGGGGCCGGAATCGAGTGCACGCGGGGACCCGCGATCCCCGTGAGCGCGGGGGCGACGAGCAGCTCGATCTGCGCGGCCTCCAATTCCCAACCGAACTCCTGCAGAGCTTCGGGGGACATGCGATCGGATCCGCTGTACACGACCGTGTCCGCCCCGCTGGCGAGCACCACCTCGAGAGCGTTCTCGAAGCCGGCGAGCACCGGCACGCCGGGCAGGAGGTCCCTGTCGGTTCCGTACTCGGTCACGGCGCCCAACAGCTCGAAACCGAGGCCGGGCTCGCGGAGGATGGACGCCCCGACGTGGCGCGACTTCTCACGCTCACCGAGCAGAACAGCGTGGTGCGTGCAGCGTCCGAACGCGCGCTGGTGCAGCAGCCACCGCCGCCAGCGCCACCGGCCCAGGAACAGCAGGCCGAGCCCGATCGGGAACGCGATCAGCACGTACCCTCGCGCGATCTGCAGCTGGAACCCGAACGCGAGGATCGCGAGCGCTCCGAACAGCCAGATGGTGGCGTCGGCCACACGCTTGTACTCGAGTGTCCCGCCGCCGATGACCTTCGCATTCCGCGAGCCCAGGAGGCGCAGCGCGAGCAGCCAGAAGAGGGCGAGCCCCACGGAGAACAGCGAGTACTCGAGCTCGGCGTTCACGAGACTTGGCGCGACGACGCGGGAGTCCCCGAAGCCGAATCTGACGACCTGCGCGAACGTCACCGTCGCGCAGACGACCAGGGTATCGGTGACAGCGAGACGCCTCGCATAAGCGCGGCGCCACAGCGCGACGGTACGCGCCGTCGCCACGAAATCGACTTTTCCAGACACTCCCCAGCACTCCCCAAGTAACCGTTCCCACAACGGTGGATGGCACCACTGCCACCCTTGTCCCACTGGAGCCGAGGCCTCCCAAGGCCGCGACTCCCCACGATCGGTGTCCGCAGGTTTCGGGTTCTGCTCCACCGAGTCGGTTCGTACACCTCCCAAAGGTGTGCGACGTGGTCATCCTAGCCCCACGCGGTCCGAAGAATCCAGACCGCGGAATATCGGAATGCGGATCAGGGGCTGGAGGGCCTCTTTCGGCGGCGGACCGCCTCGACGATCTCGATGATGAGCAAGCCCAGGCAGGCGCCCGTGGTGTTCGCGAGGACGTCGGCGACGGTCGCGCTGCGCGACGAGAGGAACAGCCCTTGCACCGACTCGATCATGATCGTGGTGACGAACCCGATGGGTGCGACGAGGTAGCGGCGCCGGGGGAGCAGGACCGCCAGGAACATGCCGAGCGGGACGAACATGGCGATGTTGGCTGCGAACTCGACCCGGGGCAGCGTGAGCGCGGGGAGCTCCACCGACGCCTTCCGGATCCAGGGGTCGAAGACCGACAGGAACGGCTGCGGCCAGAAGACGATGATGGCGACGACGATCGCGTAGACGAGCATCCAGACCAGCACCCGGCGCACGCGAGCGTGCGCCGGCGCTGCCCCGGCTGCGTCGTCAGGCATCTCGCTCAGAGCGCGAGGCGCTCACGGACGACCTCGGCGAGCTGGTGCGCGTACCCGTGCGCCGTCGCCTCATCGGCGGCCTCGACCATCACGCGGACGAGCTGCTCGGTGCCCGAGGGGCGCAGCAGCACCCGGCCGGTGTCGCCGAGCTCGGCCTGCACCACGCGGACGGCCTTCTGCACGTGCTCGTCGTCGGTGCGGGTGCGGTCGACGCCCTTGACGTTCACGAGCTTCTGCGGATACACGGTCATGATCGAGGCGAGCTCGGCCATGGTCTTCTTCTGGCGCGCCATCTCGGCGACCAGGTGCAGACCCGTGAGCACGCCGTCGCCGGTGGTCGCGAAGTCGCTCATGATGACGTGGCCGGACTGCTCGCCGCCGAGCGAGTAGCCGCCGGCGGTCATGTCCTCGAGCACGTAGCGGTCGCCCACCGCGGTCTGCCGCACGGTGATGCCCTGCTCGCGCATGGCGACGTGCAGGCCGAGGTTGCTCATCACGGTGGCGACGAGGGTGTCCTGCACCAGACGTCCGCGCTGCTTCATCGCGACCGCGAGGATGGCCATGATCTGGTCGCCGTCGACGACCTTTCCGTCGGCATCGACCGCGAGGCAGCGGTCCGCGTCGCCGTCGTGCGCGATGCCGACGTCGGCGCCCACGCGCAGGACCTCGGCCGCGAGCTTGTCGAGATGCGTGGATCCGACGCCGTCGTTGATGTTGATCCCGTCCGGATCCGCACCGATCACGGTGACCCGGGCGCCTGCATTGCGGAACGCCTCGGGGGAGGCGCCGGACGCGGCGCCGTGCGCGCAGTCGAGCACGACGTGGATGCCGTCGAGGCGGTGCGGCAGCGACGTCAGCAGGTGCATGATGTAGCGGTCTTCGGCGTCGGAGAAACGGCTCACACGGCCGACGTCGGCGCCCGTGGGACGCAGCTTCTCGCCGTCCATGGCCTCTTCGATGCGCCGCTCGACGATGTCGGGCAGCTTCACGCCGCCGCGGGCGAAGATCTTGATGCCGTTGTCGGGCGCCGGGTTGTGCGACGCCGAGATCATCACGCCGAAGTCGGCGTCGATGTCGGCGATGAGGAACGCGGTCGCCGGGGTGGGCAGAGTGCCCGCGTCGAGCACGTCCACGCCGGAGGAGGCGAGACCCGCCTCGACGGCGGCGCTGAGGAAGTGCCCGGAGATGCGCGGGTCGCGCGCGACCACGGCGGTCAGCTTCTTGCCGGCGGTCTTGCGAGCCTCGGCAATACGGCCCTGGCCCAGGACGACAGCTGTCGCCTGGGCCAGGGTGAGCGCGATATCGGCGGTGAGGGGGCCGTTGGCCAGCCCCCTCACCCCGTCGGTACCGAACAGAGCCATAGAGGGACTGTCGGGCTTAGCGCTTCGAGTACTGCGGCGCCTTGCGGGCCTTCTTGAGTCCAGCCTTCTTGCGCTCCTTGACGCGGGCGTCGCGCGAGAGGAAGCCGGCCTTCTTCAGGGTCGGGCGGTTGTTCTCGGCGTCGATCTCGTTCAGCGCACGGGCGATGCCGAGGCGCAGCGCACCGGCCTGGCCCGAGGGGCCGCCGCCGGAGATGCGCGCGATCACGTCGTAGGCGCCTGCGAGGCTGAGCACCGTGAACGGGTCGTTGATCAGCTGCTGGTGCAGCTTGTTCGGGAAGTAGTCCTCGAGCGTGCGGCCGTTCACCGTGATGGTGCCGGCGCCGGGGATGAGGCGCACGCGGGCGATGGCCTGCTTGCGGCGACCCACGGCAGCGCCGGGGACGCTGAGCACGGGGCGGGGAGCAGTGGTCTCGGCCTCGGCCTCGGGGGACGAGGTGGAGAAGCTCTGCGGGAAGTCGGTGGTGTCCTGGATGTCAGCCACGAGTATGTCCTTATTCGTAAACGGCGCTTACTGGGCGACCTGGTCGAGGGTGTACGTCTTCGGCTGCTGAGCGGCGTGCGGGTGCTCGGAGCCGGTGTAGACCTTGAGCTTGGCCAGCTGCTGGCGGCCCAGGCTGTTCTTCGGGAGCATGCCGCGGATGGCCTTCTCCACGGCGCGGACCGGGTTCTTCTCGAGCAGCTCGGAGTAGGCGACGGCCTTGAGCCCGCCCGGGTAGCCCGAGTGGCGGTAGGCGATCTTCTTCTGGAGCTTCTGACCGGTGAGCGCGACCTTGTCGGCGTTCACGATGATGACGAAGTCACCCGAGTCGATGTGGTTGGCGAAGGTGGCCTTGTGCTTGCCGCGCAGGAGCGCTGCGGCGTGCGAGGCGAGGCGACCGAGAACGACGTCGGTGGCGTCGATGACGACCCAGTCACGCTGGACCTGCCCGGCCTTCGGGGTGTAAGTGCGCGTCACGATAGTGCTGCTTTCTTGTTCGAACGGAGGAGTTCGTGAATCCCACTCCGGGGTGGTTCTCCGCTCCGCTCCCTGAGCCTGTCGAAGGGCCCGGGGAACCGGATCAGGTGAACACGCCAGTGGAGGGCTCACGTTCGCAGGTGCGGCCAGCAGTGACCACACCAAAGGGAAAGCTTACGGCACGCGGCGGCACAGCCCAAATCCGTTCCGCGGAGTTCTTCCGGAGCAGCGGAATCCGTCGTAGTCTGCAGAGTGCAGCCGACCCGAGGCTGCGGTGCCTGTGGGAGGCATCCGATGTGCCACTGGGGAGGCACGGATGGGCGAGCATGCCCTGGCGCGTCGAGCGCGCTTCGAAAAGGTCTATCTGGCGTCCAACAACGGCGCGATCGGCGGCGGCGAGGTGATGCTGCTGCGACTCGCCGAGGCTCTGCGAGCGATCGGGGTGGACGTCACCGTGGTGGCTCCGGGCGGCTCGGCGGTGTGCGAGGCGGCTGAGGCGGCAGGGCTGCCGACGATCGGACTCGCAGCACGCCGCCGCCTCTCCTGGATGCGGGCGCTGCGCCGGTGGGATCGCACCCGCACCGACGGCCTGCTCTGGTGCAACGGCCTGGTCCCGTCCTTCGCGACGGCCGGGCGGGTGGAGCGTCTGGTGCACCTGCATCAGCAGCCGGCCGGGCTGCACCGGATCCTCGCGGGGATCGCCCGGCGCGGATCCGTCGCCACCCTCGTCCCCGCGCAGGCGATGCTGCCGAGGGTGCCGGGCGCCGTGGTGCTGCCGAACTGGACGGAGCCGATCCGCCGGGCGAGGCCGAGGCCCGATCCGCGCGGCGCGATCCGGATCGGGTTCCTCGGGCGGCTCGGCATCGACAAGGGCGTGCCGGTGCTCGCCGAGGCCGTGCGGCTGCTCGAGGAGCGCACGCCCGGTCGCTACCGCCTCGTGCTCGGAGGCGAGCCGCTGTTCGTGCCCGAGGCCGACCTCGTGATCATGGAGGAGGCACTCGGCCCCGTGGCCCGGATCACCCACCGCGCAGGGTGGGTGGACGCCGCCGACTTCTTCGACACGATCGACCTGCTCGTGGTGCCGTCGGTCGTCCCGGAGTCGTTCGGTCTGGTCGCCGCCGAGGCGATGGTCGCGCGCGTGCCGCTGATCGTCAGCGACGCGGGCGCGCTGCCCGAGGTGGTCGGGCCGGCGGGACACGTGGTGCCGGCGGGGGATCCGCAGGCGCTGGCGGATCGGATCGCGGCGGTGGCGGGCGGGAACATGCCCGCGCGGAGAGGCGCGCTGTTCGAGCGCTGGATCGCGGAGTTCTCGCCCGAGGCCGGACGGCGGCGGGTGACGGAGCTCGTGCAGACGCTCGGGATCCGGCGGGAGCCGCAGCCGGCGGTCGATCAGGGGAACCGCAGGGCGGCGTGACGGCGGCCCGGGGTCTCGATGCGTTCGCTCAGGGACTGTGGGACGGCTCGGGCAGGGCGATGAGCAGCCCGTTCCGGGTGAGGTCGTCCAGGAACGCGAGCAGGGAGGGGCGGTCGATGTTCTCCGCGCCGGCCCGGGAGCCGAGTTCGGCGTGGATCCGGGTCAGCTCGGCCTGCAGCTCCGGCACCGTCGAGACGCCGTCGGAGAGCAGCATCCAGATCAGCCAGCCGGTGTCGGTGAACTCGAACTGCTCGGCGGTGTCGAGGCGCGCGGCCCACACGACGTGCTCCGGGCCGTCGGCCTCCGCCGCCTCGAGCCAGGCGACATCCGGGGAGATGGCGTAGCCGGTCATGAACGGGCCCCGTTCAGCCGCCGCCGCAGCGCGAGGCCCGCGAGCCGGATCCGCGCCGCCTGCTCCCGCAGGACCTCGCCGCGGGAGGGCTCACGGCCCAGCCGCAGGGCCAGGTGCGTGCGGTTGACCCGCAGCGCCTGACGCAGCACCCGCATCCGCGCCAGCCATCCGTCCGCGGCGCGGAGCCTGGCCGCCCACTCGTCCAGGCGGTCGCCGTCGCTGCGCGACCAGTAGCTCCACAGCGCGTGATCCGGTGCGCCCCGGTGCTCGTCCAGCTCGCCGATTCCGGCGGCGAGGGCGGTGGCCGCCTGCAGCTCCTCGGCGAGCCGGCGCGTCTCGGCGCGCAGCTCGTCGCCGCACAGCAGCCACGCGTCGGACTGCTCGGATCCGCGCGACCGCGCCGCGTGCAGCGTCTGCACGAGCACCTGCCCGGCCGGTGACAGCACCGTGCACGGCCGGTGCGCGATGGACGCGACACCGCGATCGCGCCACAGCCGGTCGAACACGACACCCGGGTCGGCGCGAGGGCCGGGCAGCCGGCGGTGCACGTCGGCGAAGCTCCACGACGGGTGCGCGTAGTTCGCGGCGTGGCCGAACGGCGAGCCCTCGTCGAAGCCGGTGTAGAGCGTCCAGCCCCGGGCGAGCAGCGCGGCGGTCAGCCGATCCAGGTGCGCGGGCCGGACGAGGACGTCGGCGTCGGCGGACCGGTGCATGCCGCGGCGCAGTGCGGCGTCGGTGGCGGGACCCTTGATGTGCAGCAGGTCGACGCCGGCCTCGTCGGCGATGCGCTGCAGCGCCGCGTGCGAGAGGTGGACGTTGGCCCAGGCGGGCACGCGGGAGGGGGCGGGCGCAGTCATCTCAGGAGGCCCACCAGGGTCGGCCCCGCTCGATCGGATCCAGCAGCCGCGCCAGCCCCACCCCGATCACGAGGAACCCGATCGGTGCGTAGAACACCTCGCCGAGCCGGACCGCGCAGAGGAACACGACCAGGGCCGCCGCCGTGATCGCCCTGGCGTCGAACGTCGTCGCGTCGACGAAGCCGTTCGTGCGGAGTCCGAGCCCGGCGATCAGGTACACCGCGATCGTGACCACGGTGAGCACCGCCCCGCCCTCCACGATCAGCCCCTGGTACGAGTTGTGGAAGAACCAGGTGCCGGAGTCGAGGTTGACGGTCGCGGTGCCCAGGCCGCTGCCGTACCAGGGCGCGGCCTGGGCCTTGAGCGCGGACGCGAAGTCGATCCGCATCCGGAACGCGTCGGATCCCTTGCGGTCGAACGCGTAGTCGCCGAGCGTGGTGAGGTTGTTGTCCGCCCAGAAGAAGACGAGCACGGCGGCGGCCAGCGCGGCGACCTGGATCCCGCGGCCCAGCTTCGCCGACACGAGCAGGTACGCCACCGCCACGGCGTACGCGGCCATCGTGGTGCGCGAGTCGGTGAGCACGATCGCGACGGCGCCGGCGAAGAGGATCAGGAACCGGAACAGGGTCCGCCGGGTGACGATCGCGAGCAGGAGCGCGCCCACCGCGTAGATGAGGGCCGCGGCGTTCTTGTCCTGCAGGAACCCGGTGAGCTTGCCCTCGTAGGCGTTCGGCGCGACGTGCAGATAGAACAGCACGGCGTTCAGCACCAGGCCGAGTCCGAGGCCCTTGAGCACCGA
Organism: Microbacterium sp. 22242; assembly: GCF_052045495.1. NCBI lineage: Bacteria > Bacillati > Actinomycetota > Actinomycetes > Micrococcales > Microbacteriaceae > Microbacterium > Microbacterium sp. 22242. The sequence goes on from NZ_JBQEOZ010000010.1 coordinate 81,361, forward strand.
GCCGACGTCGATCCGCCCGCTGGCGAGGAACCCGGCGAACGCCATCAGCGCGGCGAAGCTGCCCGCCCGCCGGATCGGATCCAGCCCGTTCAGATACGTCTCCGCGGCCAGGAACACGAGCAGCAGCGTCATCGTGAGCGGGTACCACCCGGCGGACGCGAACGAGCGCGTGGGCCGGCGGAACACGGCGAGCACGAGGATCGCGATGATGACGAGCTGCGGGATCGGCAGCGGGAAGCCCGGAATGCCGCTGCGATACACCAGGAACGCTCCGCCGATCGCGTCGAGGATCCGCGCCGAGTGCCCGTCCGGGATCAGCCAGGCGCTCGGAAGCAGCGCCCGGGACGCCCCACCCCGTGGCGCCGGCGACACTCCCGTGCTCGCGATGGCCACGCGCCGATTCTAGGGCGGCGGGGTCGTCCGGGGTCAGGACGACCGCGTTCTTCGCCGGTGCGGGCGACGGCGAGGACGGAAGCCATCCGATATTCCGGTCAGATCGGATTCGCCCGGGAGGGGGACACCGGGGCGGCGGATGGCTAGACTACCCGCAAGCGTCGGCTGGGGAGAAGGCGCTTGGGGCTTTAGGGAATCGCTCCCCGACGATGCTTTGGGGAGCCTGTCGTGACTGTACTCGACCTCATCACGCTGATCCGGCGGGGCTGGAAATACCTCTTCCTCGGGGTCGTGCTGGGCGCGCTCGCCGGCTTCGGCTACGGCCTCGTCGCGACCCCGGTGTACAGCTCCCAGGCCACCGGGTTCATCGCCGCGACCGGCACCTCGGTGGTCGCCGGATCCGACGAGGCCGTCGCCCGGGCGGGCGCCTACATGCCGCTGATCGACTCCAGCCAGGTGCGCGACGAGATCGCGAAGGATGCCGGGGTGCCGGCCTCCGAGCTGCACGGCACCCTGAGTGCCCGGGTCGTGCCCGGCAGCACCCTGGTCGAGGTCACCGCGAACGCCTCGGATCCGCGGAGCGCGCTGAAGCTCGCGAACGGGGCGCTGCACGCGCTCGCGAAGGTCGTCGCGCACATCGAGGAGGTGGCCGGGGCCGCCGCCACACCTGCGCCCGGCACGCCGACCACAGCGACCACCGGCACGCCGGCCACTGCGACCACCGGTGCGGCGACCGACGGCATCGCGATCGTGCCGATGGACGAGGCCGTCGCGCCGACCCGGCCGTCCGCACCGAACAAGCCGCTCGCGATCGGCCTCGGCGCGCTGGCCGGCCTGGTCTTCGGACTGATCGTGATGCTGCTGCGCCGTGCGCTGGACGTGCGGGTGCGCGCGCACACCGACATCCCTGCGCTCGTGGGCACGGGGGTGCTCGGCCGGGTGCCGAAGCTCGACCGCAGGCGGCGCGGCAAGAAGGACGCGCTGGCTCGCGCGGTCGCGCACGAGGCCTACCGGCAGATCCGCACCGGGCTGCGGTTCTCCAGCGTCGATCAGGAGGTGCGCGTGGTGATGGTCACGAGCGCCAACCTCGGCGAGGGGAAGTCGGAGGTGGCCCGGTCGCTGGCGCGCGCGCTCGCCGAATCCGGGCAGCGCACGCTCGTGATCGACGGCGATCTGCGCCGCCCGACGGTGGCCACCGGCTTCGAGATCGACGGGGCGGTCGGGCTGAGCGAGGTGCTCAGCGGCCAGGTGCCGGTCGCGAGCGCCATCCAGCGCACCGCGGATCCGAACCTGTTCGTGCTGCCGGCCGGCGGGATCCCGCCGAACCCGTCCGAGATGCTGGGATCCTCTGCGCTGCAGCACCTGCTCGCCGAGCTGCGCCGGGACTTCTACATCGTGGTGGACGCGCCGCCGGTGCTGCCCGTCACCGACGCGAGCGTGCTCAGCACGGTCGTGGACGGGCTGGTCTTCGTCGTGGCGATGGGGCGCACCCGCCGCTCCGAGGTGGTCGAGACGCGCACCCTGCTCGCGCAGACCAGGGCCAGGATCCTCGGCGTGGTTCTGAACATGGTCTCGCTGCGCGGCGGCGACAACGGCTACGGCTACTACCAGAAGAACAGCCGCTACTACGTGCAGTCCCGCCGCGCGGAGGAGGACGAGGACGCGATCGCCGAGTTCGCCGCGATGGCGAACCTCAGCCCCGCGTCATTCGATGCGCCGCAGGAGGCCGCCGCGGGCGGCCGCGACGACGAGGCCGCCGGCGACGGGGGCCCCCGCGAGGTGCGCGACGACGACGGCACGGATGGCGGGGTCGCGCTCGTGCCGGCGACGCGTCCGCGGCTGCATCGCACGGCGGTCCCGCGCGTCCCGATCACGTCGCGCGCGCAGGACGAGCCGGCCGAGCCGGTGGGGCCCGAGGATCCGAGCGCCGTGGTCGGCCCGCGCTACGCCCGCAGGAACTCCCAGCCGTGAACGCCGTCCGGTCGGCGCCGGCGACCGGGATCCGCCCCTCGATCGCCGGCCGCGCCGCAGCCGTGTCGGTCGTGGTGCCGCACCACGGCGACCCCGCCCCGACCAGGGCGCTGATCGCCGCTCTGCGGGCGCAGACCGCGGCGCCGCCGTTGCAGCTCATCGTGGTCGACGACGCCTCGCCCGAGCCGTTCCCGCCGGTCGAGGGGGCGAGCGTGGTGCGCCGGGAGGTCAACGGCGGCTTCGGCGCGGCCGTGAACACCGGGGCCGCGCTCGCCGAGCACCCGCTGCTGCTCGTGCTGAACAGCGACCTCGACATCGGCCTGTCGTTCGTCGCGGACCTCGTGCGCGCGGCCGAGCCCTGGCAGCCCGCGGTGTGCGGGCCGCTGCTCGTGGGCTTCGACGGCGTGACGCAGTGGTCGGGGCGGCGCTGGCCGCGCACTCGCCACCACGTCGTGGAATGGCTCACACCGCTCGCCCGGTTCCGTCCGCGGCTGCACGAGGCGGTCGGCCACGACACCCGGTGCGTGCCCGGCGCAGTGCTGCCGGTGGACTGGGTGGTCGGCGCCGCGCTGCTGATCCCGACCGCCGCGTTCCGCGTCGTGGGCGGTTTCGACGAGCGCTACTTCATGAACGTCGAGGAGGTCGACCTGCAGCGTCGCCTCACGGCAGGCGGTGTCGGATCCGTGTTCCTCGGCACGGTCGTGGTGCGGCACGAGGGCGGCGGATCCTCCGAGGCCGGGCGCCGGGTGCGCTGGGTGGTGCAGGCGCGGTTGCGCTATGCCGCGAAGTGGCGGGAGCGGCCCGCGCTGCTGCGGTTCGCGCTGCGGGTGGCGAGCACGGTCAACCTCGCGTTCAACGCGGGACGGCGGATGCTCGGCCGGGACGTCGAGCCGCTGCGCACCTTCCGGCGCGAGCTGGCGGCGATCCGGCCCGGGGGCCCTTCGACAGGCTCAGAGACCGGCGAGACGTCCGCCACTGCCGCAGGGACCGGCGAGACGTCCGCCGCCGCCGCCACCGGGGGGCCGTGATGAAGGTTCTGCTGGTCAGCCCGGTGTTCCACGGCTACTGGAGCGCGTTCGCGGCCGCGCTCGAGGCGCTCGAGCTCGACGTGACCGTGCACTGCTACGACGCCGGCGACCGCCTGGGCAACGCGCTCGCGCACCGGTTCGAGCGCTCCACCGTGGCCGCCGGGGTGCGGGAGGCCGCCACGGAGGCGACGATCGAGACGCTCGCTGCGGTGGATCCCGACGCCGTGCTCGTGGTGAAGGGCGACGCGCTCGGCCCGGACTGGTGGGACGAGCTGGCCGCGTCGCGCGCCCGCAGCGCGCTGTGGCTGTACGACGAGCTGTCCCGGATGACCTACGACGATGCGACGCTGGGCTCCGTCGGACACGTGTTCTCCTACAGCCCCGACGACACCCGCGCCCTGCAGCGCAGGGGCATCGCCGCCGAGGTGCTGCCGGACGGCTTCGACTCGCTCACCGCGTTCACGCCGCGCCCGAGCGATCGGGTCAGCTTCGTCGGATCGCGCTACCCCGAGCGGGAGCGGCTGCTGCGGGCCCTGTCCGACGCGGGCGTGCCGGTCGAGGCGTTCGGGCGGGAGTGGTCGCGGCACCCGTGGGACGTGCTGCGCACGGGACGCTGGCGGAACCCCGGGATCCTCGTGCACCGCGACGTCGACCGCGCCGCCTACTACGGGGTCATGGCCGGGAGCGTCGCCACCCTGAACATCCACGGCGACGGGCACGACGGGTTCTCGATGCGCACCTACGAGGCGCCGGGCGTCGGCGCGCTGCAGCTCGTGGACCGCCCCGACGTGGCCCAGCACTACGAGGTCGGCACCGAGACGCTCGTGTTCGAGAGCGACGAGGAGCTCATCGAGCAGGTGCGCCACGCCCGCAGGGATCCGGCCTGGGCGCGGGGGATCCGCGAGGCGGGCCGGCGGCGCACGCTCGCCGAGCACACCCTGGTGCACCGCATGCGGAAGGTGCGTGCGGCATGGGCCTGATGTTCCCGGAGGATCTCGCGGCCTGGCGGCGCTGGCAGCGCGGCCGGCATCCGGCCCGGCGTGCGCGCGATCTGCTGCGGCGTCCCGCCCCGCTCGCGGCGGCTCTCGTGCTGCATCGTCGAGCGGCCGATCCTGGCGTGCTGTTCGTGCTCGACGCCACCACCCCGACCGCCCTCGCCTCCGTGCTCGAACCGCTCGCGCACCTCGGCGACGCCCCCGCCGCCGTGCTCGCGCCCGGTGACGTGTCGGCGCGGCTGCCGGGGGAGTGGACGACCGAGGTCGTGGATCCCGCCGCCGTGCCTGCGTCGCTGCGATCCGTGCGGGCCGTGGTGTCGGCCGGGCACTTCCTGCCCGCGGGGCAGGTCGCGTTCGGGTGGTCGCAGGAGCTCGGAGCCCGGTACGTGGTGGTCCAGCACGGGCTGCTCACGCCGTTCATGGCGCCGCTGCCCGAGCGAGCCCACCTGCTCGCCTTCTCCGACCGCGACGCGGAGTTCTGGCGCTCCGGCCGCGCCGACGTCACCAGCGAGAGCGTGGGCAGCCAGCTGCTGTGGCGGGCGGCCGGATCCGCGGTCGCCGGCAGTGGCGCCGGCGGCGGCCCGGCACGGCCGGACGCGCGGGGGGACGGGCGGTCGGACGCCCCGGTCTTCCTCGGGCAGCTGCACGGCGCCGAGCTGCCGCGCCGGATCAGCGCGGCCACGGCCACCGCGTTCTGCCGCGAGCACGGCGCGCTGTACCGTCCGCACCCCGCCGAGACCGACCGGGTGTCCCGCGCGCAGCACGCGCTGTGGCGGCGCAGGGGGATCCGCTTCGCCGAGCCGGGACCGCTGTCGGCGACCGCCGGCCCTGTCGTGTCGATCTTCTCCACCGGCGTGCTGGAGGCGGCGGCGTCCGGCCGCGACGCCTGGGTGACCTGCGTGCATCCCCCAGACTGGGTGAGCGAGTTCTGGGACCGGTACGGGCTCGCCGCGTGGGGCGACGCCCCCACCGCGGCTCCGGAGCGGGCCGCGGTCGAACCCGCCAGGGCGATCGCCGGTGCGGTACTCGCCCTGGCCGAAGGAGGACGATGAACATCTTGTGCGTGATCCCCGTGCGCGGCGGATCCAAGGGCATCCCGGGCAAGAACGCCCGTCTCGTGGCGGGACGGCCGCTCGTGGAGTGGAGCATCGCGCAGGCGCTCGCCGCGGGCCTCGACGTCCTCGTGTCGACCGACGATGCCGGGCTCGCCGAGATCGCGCGCGCGGCCGGCGCCGACGTGCCGTTCCTGCGCCCCGCCGAGCTCGCGCAGGACACGACGCCCACCGAGCCCGTGATCCTGCACGCGATCCGCCACCGCGCCGCCGAGGGCCGCCGCCCCGACGCCGTGATGCTGCTGCAGGCCACGTCGCCCGTGCGGCTGCCCGGCACGATCGACCGCGCCGTGCGCGAGTTCGCCGACACCGGCGTGGACAGCCTGGTCGGCGTGGTGCCGCAGACGCCGTTCCTGTGGCGGCTGCCGGAGACGGACGGCGGCGACGTGCGCCCGCAGTACGACCCGGCGGCGCGGCCGCGTCGGCAGGATCTGCACCGCGAGGACTTCTTCTACCGCGAGACCGGATCCCTCTACCTCACCCGCACAGAGGTGTACGAGCAGCAGGACAACCGGATCGGCGGCCGCGTCGGCCTGTTCGTGATGGACGAGGCCGAGGGCGTCGACATCGACACCCTGGTCGACCTGCGCATCGCCGAGAGCGTGCTGGAGGACCTCGCCGCAGCTGAGGCGCCCGGGGGAGCAGCAGGATCCCGCGAGAAACCAGATCCAGCACGAGACACCACGTCTGCTGTGGTGTCTCATGCTGAAAGTGGTTTCTCGCGGTCCGGCGGCGAGGGGCTCGGAAGCGGACAGGGGGATCCCTCGTGATCATCGAACGGGACCTCGCGCCCTACATCGTCTTCGGGGAGGATCCGGTGCTCACCGGACTCGCGAAGATCAACGCGAACAAGCAGCGGATCGTGTTCTGCGTCGACGCGCACGGGATCCTGCTGGGATCCCTCTCCGACGGCGACTTCCGGCGCTGGCTGATCGCGAACCCCGACGCCTCGCTCGACGTGTCGTGCGCGACGGTCGCGAACCGCGGCGTCCGGACGGTGCCGCGCGGGGCGGCCGTCGCCGAGATCGCGCCGCTGCTCGGCCGCGACGGCGTGCACCACGTGCCGATGGTCGACGACCGCGGGCACCTGTGGGCGATCGCGGTCGACGAGACCGGGACCCTGCGGATCGGCGGCCACGAGATCGGCGCCGGCCATCCCACGTTCGTGATCGCCGAGGTCGGAAACAACCACAACGGATCCGTCGACCTCGCCAAGCGGCTCGTCGACCTCGCCGTCGAGGCCGACGCCGACGCGGTGAAGTTCCAGCTGCGCGACCTGGACGCGCTGTACCGCCAGCGCGGAGCGGCAGCCGGGGGTGAGGACCTCGGCGTGCAGTACACGCTCGATCTGCTGCGGCGGTTCTCGCTGCCGGCGGAGCAGCTGTTCGAGGTGTTCGACCACGCCCGCGACGCCGGCATCGACGTGATGTGCACGCCCTGGGACGCGCCCAGCGTGCAGGCCCTCGCCGACTACGGGATCCCCGCGATGAAGATCGCCTCCGCCGACCTCACCAACCACGCCCTGATCCTGGACGCGGCCGGTCGCGGCGTGCCGCTCGTGCTGAGCACCGGCATGTCGCGGGAGAGCGAGATCCTCGAGACGGTGGCGCTGCTGCGCGGCCAGGGCGCGCCGTTCGCGCTGCTGCACTGCCAGTCCACCTACCCCGCGCCGTACAAGGACTTGAACCTCAGCTACCTCGACCGGCTCGCCGAGATCGGCCAGGGCGTGGTGGGCTACTCGGGGCACGAGCGCGGCTGGCACGTGCCGGTCGCTGCGGTCGTGCGGGGAGCGCACATCATCGAGAAGCACTTCACCGTCGATCGCGGCATGGAGGGCAACGACCACACCGTCTCCCTGCTGCCGGACGAGTTCCGGATCATGGTCGAGCAGATCCGCGACATCGAGGCGTCGATGGGAACGGGTGCCGCGCGCACGGTCTCCACCGGCGAGCAGATGAACCGGGTGACCCTGGCCAAGTCGCTCGTCGCCGCGCGCCCGCTCGCCGCCGGCACGGTGCTGGCCGCCGCGGACGTCGCGGTGAAGAGCCCGGGTCGCGGCCTGCAGCCGAACGTGCTGCCGCAGCTGCTCGGCCGCACGCTGCAGCGCGACATGGCGGACGGCGACTTCTTCTTCGACGGCGATCTGCGCGACGCCGCGCCCGCCGGCCGCCCGTTCTCCTTCCGCCGCCCGTGGGGGCTGCCGGTCCGGTACCACGACGAGGCCGCGCTGCGCGAGCAGAGCAACCCCGACTTCCTCGAGTTCCACTTCTCCTACAAGGATCTGGACATCGCCCCGGACGGCGTCTTCGCCGAGCGGCTCCCGATCGCGTTCACCACGCATCTGCCCGACCTGTTCGCGGGCGACTTCCTCGTCGACCTCGCGTCCGAGGATCCTGAGATCTGGGAGCGCTCGATCCGCGAGGTGCAGCGCACGATCGACGTGACCCGCGACCTGCGCCGCTGGTTCACCGCGGAGCAGGATCCGGTCATGGTCGTCACGATGGGCGGGTTCACGAAGGACCGGCACCTGCCGCCGACCGCCCGCGCGCCCAAGTACGCGCGGATCGCGGACGCGCTCGGCCGGCTCGACGCCGACGGCGTGCGCATCGCCGCGCAGACCCTGCCGCCGTACCCGTGGCTGATGGGCGGGCAGCAGTTCCACAACCTGTTCGTGGACCCTCGCGACACCGCGCAGTTCGCGGAGGAGACCGGGACGCCGCTGTGCTTCGACGCCTCGCACACCAAGCTCGCCACCACCTGGCTGGGCATGGCGTTCTCCGAGGCCGTCGACCTGCTCGCGGCGCACACGATCCACCTGCACCTGGTCGACGCGACGGGCGTGGACGGCGAGGGCGTGCAGGTCGGCGAGGGCGACATCGATTGGCCGGCGTTCGGCGCACAGCTCGATGCGCTGCTGCCGGCCGTGCCGTTCATCCCGGAGATCTGGCAGGGACACGTGAACAACGGCGAGGGATTCTGGACCGCCCTGGACCGGATGGAGCAGTGGTTGTGACGGATCCCGGCCGTGTGCGGATCGCCTTCCTCACCCCGTGGAGGACGGACGATCCTACGGCGTGGTCCGGGATCGTGCAGCCGATGCTGCGGGCGCTGCAGGCGGTCGCCGAGGTCACGCCGGTCTCGACCGCGGACGTGCGGGCGGCGCTCGTGGATCGGGCCGCAGCGCGGCTGTCGCGGCGGCGGTACCTGTGGGACTTCGGGCTCGCGACCTCGCGCCGACGCGGCGGGACCGCCCGGCGGCGGGTGGCGGCGACCGGTGCGGACGTCGTGTTCGCGGTGGCCGCCTCGGTGGACGTCGCTCACCTCGGCGGATCGGTGCCGGTGGTGCAGTACGTGGACGCGGGCTTCGAGGATCTGAAGGACCGCTACTCGATCTTCACCGGCCTGAGCCGGCTGTCGGCGCTGCAGGTGCGCCGGATCGGACGCCTCGCCGCGCGGCGGACGAGCGGGTACGTGACGGCGTCCGCGTGGGCCGCGGCCGGGCTCGAGCGTTCCGGCGTTCCGGCGGAGCGGATCGTGGTCGCGCCTCCGGGTGCGGCGATCCTGCGGGCCGCGGTCGGAACGCAGCGTCTCGCGGGGCGCCCTGCGAACGTCATCGAAGCCCCGGCCCCCCTGCGCGTCCTCCTCGTCGCGAGCGAGTGGGAGCGCAAGGGCGGGGATCGCGCGCTCGCAGCGGTGGCTCGCGCGAGGGCGGCAGGAGCCGACATCGAGCTCACGGTGATCGGCCGCGCACCCGCACTGCCGGACGGCGTGCGCGCGCTCGGCCGGCTCACCGCCGGCGGGCTCTCCTCCGAGTACGACCGGGCCGACGTGCTGCTCGAGCTCGCCCGCGCCAACGCCGCGGGCGTCACGCTGACCGACGCCGCCGCCCACGGGCTGCCGGCCATCGCGACCGCCACCGGCGGCGTGCCGAGCATCGTCGCGGACGGCCGCAGCGGCTGGCTCGTGCCGGACGACGACACGGCCGCCGGCGCCGCGGCCGCCCGGCTGACCGCGCTCGGACGCGGCGAATGGGGCTCCGTCTCCCGCGCCGCCGCGAGCGGCTGGTACGCGCAGTCGCTGGACTGGGCGCTCTGGGCCGAGAACGTGACCGCGCTGTGCGCCCGGGTGTGCGAGGAGGCGCTGCGGTGACCGCCCCGCGCGCCAGCATCGTCGTGCCCTCTCGGGGCGGCGCCGGCCGCCTGCCGCACCTGTTCGCCGCGCTGCGAGCGCAGACCGAGACCGCGTGGGAGGCGATCGTCGTCATCGACGGCGACGTCGACGGATCCGCCCAGGTCGTCGCGGCGGCCGGCGACGACCTGCCTGTCCGCGCGCTGGTCCTCCCCGAGAACCGCGGTCGCTCCGCGGCGCTCAACGCGGGCTTCGACGACGCGCGCGGCGAGGTGCTGATCCGCTGCGATGACGACCTCCGTCCCGGTCCCGACTACGTCGCCGGGCACTTCGCGCGGCACGCCGACGGGAACCGCGGCGTGATCGGCCTGTACCGCAACGTCTACCCCGACACCGCCTATGCACGCGCCTACGGGCGGGAGCGGGACGAGCGCTTCCGAGCCGACGCGTACGCGACCCCCGCCGACGCGCGCTGGCGGTACTGGGCCGGCAACGTCTCGGTCACCCGGGAGACCTACGACCGGGTCGGCGGGTACGACACCGCGTTCCGCGCCTACGGCTGGGAGGATGTGGACTGGGGCTACCGGCTGCACCGGGCCGGGGTCGAGATCGTGCTCGCGCCCGAGCTGGAGACCGCGCACCACGTCGCCGCGACAACGACCGAGATCCGGGTCACCAGGGCATTCCTCGCCGGCGCCGCGAGGCGCGCGTTCGAGGCGAAGCACGGCGCAGAGGCGCTCGGATCCGTCGGGGCGTCGGCCGGGGCATGGGGCCGTCTCGTGCGGCGCACGGCCGCCCGCTACGGCCTCGGGGCCCTGCAGCGACGGGCGAGGACGGCGGATCGCGTCATCGGCCGCTCTCCGCGCTGGATCGCGGAGAAGCACGTCGCCTGGCTGGTCGAGTCGGCGGGGCTGTCCGGAACGCTGCACCCCGACGAGGTGACGGCGCATGTCTGAGCCGGCTGCCGACAGGGATCCCACCCGCGTCCTCATCGTGTGCGACCTGATCGCACCCGGCGGCGGGCCCACCGGGTACACGTACAACCTCCGATCCGCGCTGCAGCGCCTCGACATCGGGGACGTGGACGTCGACTTCGCCGGGATCGTCACCGGGCAGCGCAATCGTGCCACCGGTGAACGCACTCCGGCGCCGCCGCGCCCGCGCTCTCGGCCGAGCCTGCGCGGTCTCGCCGGGCGGATCCGGCACGAGATCGGCCACGCCCTGAAGGGCGGGATGACGCGCAGGCTTCGCGCCCAGATCGAGGCGGCCGACGTGGTCGTGTTCCAGGGGTTTCAGGATCCGCGGCGCCTGCGCTTCGCCCGGCGGCGCGGAACCGCGGCGTGGTACATGCCGCACAGCCCGACGATCGCGGGCGACGAATACGCGATGATGCACACCGGACGCGGTGTCGCCCGCGTGCGACGGCGGATGATCCGTGCCGAGCGGGCCCTGTTCCGCCGCGCGGATCTCGTGGTGTTCCCGTCGGCGCACGCCGCCGGCGCCTACACGGACGCGTTCGGCGCGATCATCGCGAACAAGCCCGTGCGCTACGTGCTCTCCGGCGTTCCGAAGCCCGCCTCGGCGGGTGACCCGGTAGGGCAGCGCGCCGCGGATCCGGGCGCGGGCCCCGCCAGGGCCGCGGACGGCACAGCGGAGTCCGCCCGCAGAGACGTCCTGTTCGTGGGCCGCTACGTGGCGCACAAGGGATACGACCTGTTCCTCGCCGCCGCCGAACGGCTCGCCCCGCAGCATCCGGAGCTGCGCTTCGCCACGCTCGGGGCCGGCCCGGACCGCCGTGCGTCGGCCGGGGTGCACGACCTCGGCTGGCAGGACGACCCGGTCCCGGCGATCGCCCGGGCCCGCCTCGTCGTCGTCCCGAACCGCGTGGCGTACTACGACCTGCTGCCGCTCGAGGCCGCCGCCCTCGGAAAGGCCCTCGTGTTCACCGCGGTCGGCGGCAACGTCGACCAGCACGCGCTCCTCCCCGACACCGTGCTCTGCGGCCCGGACGATCTCGTGGGCGGCATCGCCCGCGGGATCGAGCTCAGCGCCGATCCTGCCTGGGGGCGGGCGAACGCCGACGCCTGGGAGCGCACCTTCACGGACGAGCGCATGGCCGAGCGCTGGCTGGAGCTGTTCCGGCAGTGGCGGTCCGTGCGGGGGGAGGAGCGCCGCGCGCTCTGGCTCGTCCCGGTCGCACCGATCGGCGGGGTCGCCCGGCACGTGCTCGATGCCACCCATGCCGGGATCCCCGGCTGGCGAGTCACCGTGCTGTGCCCGGAGGGCGCCCTCGCCGTACGGCTGCGGGCGCAGGGCACCCCGGTGATCACCGGTGCGTTCGGCCCCGACGCGGGCTTCGCCGCCTCCCGGCGGACCCTCGCCACCGCGGTGCGCGCGACGGATCCTGCGATCGTGCACTCGCACCTCGCCTACGCCGACATCGTGAACGCGGCCACCCGCCTGCCGCGCACCGTCCGGCGGTTCACGACTGAGCACGGCATCGCGCTCGACGACGGCGTCTACCATCGCTCCTCCCTGCAGGCCAAGCTCATGGCCGGCGTGCACCGGTGGCGGTTCCGGCGGTTCGCCGGGGCGATCGCCGTCTCCCGCGCGACCCGCGACGCCATGGTCGCCAAGTGGCGGATGCGGCGGCCGATCCGGGTGATCCCGAACGGCGTCGCCCTGCCGGACGGCGCCGCCGTGCGCGACTCGGAGACTGTGGCAGGGCTGCGGATCCTCGCCCTGTCCCGGCTGTCCGCGGAGAAGCGCATCGACCGGCTCATCGAGGCGTTCGCACGCGTGCGCGTCACCCGCCCCGAAGCGACGCTGACCGTCGCGGGGGAGGGACCGCTGCGGGACGAGCTCGCGACGCTCGCCGCGCGGCTCGGCGCGCCGGTCTCGTTCCCCGGTTTCCTGGACCCCGAGGCGGCGATGGCCGAGGCCGACGTGATCGCGCAACTGTCGGTCTGGGAGAACTGCTCGTACACGCTGCTGGACGCGGTGGCACGCGGGCTCCGCGTGGTGGCGTCGGACGTGGGCGGTAACGCCGATATCGTCGGCCGGGAGCACTGCGTGGATCCGGACGATCTCGCCGCGACCGCTGCCGCCCTGGCGGACGCGCCGCTGATCGCACGCGATCGGCTGATCACGCCGCGCGACATGGCGGCGGCGATCGCGCGGGCGTACCGGCCGGCGGGGGAGGAGAGCGGATGCTGATCATCTTCGACCCGCTGGTGCGCCGGGGCCTCGGCGCGCTCATGCGGCTCGCCGGTGTGCGCGCGGTGCCGTGGATCGCTGTCGCGATCGTGCTCATGCTCGTCCAGACCGGGCTCAGCACGATCCCGGTCGTCGCGATGATCCCGCTGATGTCGGTCATCTCCGGCGGAGGCACCCGGTCCGGAGCGGTCGGGGTGCTCGCAGGCATGCTCGGCACGGCGGATCCGCGGGTGGTGATCCCGGTGTTCGCGCTGTGCATCGCCGTGCTGTTCCTCGTCTGCAGCGGAGCGGGCGTGCTGCTCGTGTGGTGGCAGAACGGGCGCAGTGCACGGCTCGGCGTGGCCGCGAACACGGCCATGCTGGCCGCGTACTCCGCGGAGCCGTACGCGTCGCACCGGCGCCGTTCCGACGCGGAGATCCTGCGCAACGTCGGCGGCACCGCGATCGTGGGATCGTCCCTCACCAACGTGCTGACGGTCTACACGAGCGCGCTCACGCTCGTCGCGATCTGCGCAGTGCTGCTGGTCGCATCGCCGCTGGTCACGGCGTTCACGGTCGTGCTGTTCGGCGGCACGATGGCGCTCACCCAGCGCCGCCTGCAGCCAGCGCAGCGCAGAGCCGGGGCGGCGAGCACGGAGGCGAACCTGCGCGGCTGGTCGTTCCTGTTGCCGCTCGTGCACGGCTTCCGCGAGGTGCGGCTCTCCGGGACGAGAACCCGGCTGCTCGCCGAGTACGAGGGCTCCCAGGCGCGGCTGCTCGGCGCCAACAGGCTGCTGGCCACGCTCGGGGCGGTGCCGGCGGCGGTGTCGCAGGTCGTCTTCGCGCTGGCGCTGGCGGGCGTCTCGGCGATCATGTTCGCGACCGGATCCGCGGCCGGCACGATCGCCACGCTCGGGCTGTTCGGAGCGGCGGCCATGCGGGCACTGCCGACCATGAACCTGATGACGCAGAACATCGGCGCGGTGCGGGCGGCCGAGTCGAGCATGGAGATCCTCGCCGCCGCGGTGGAGGATCTCGGTCGCGGTGACGCGCATGTCGAGGAGCCCCTCGTGGCCGAGCCCCTCCACGGCGACATACGCCTGGAGGGGGTCGAGTTCGCCTACCCGGACGCGACGGAGCCCGTGGTGCACGGCATCGACCTGGTGATCGAGGAGCACGCGACGACAGCGTTCGTCGGATCGAGCGGGGCGGGCAAGTCGACGGTCGTCGACCTCGTCCTCGGCCTGCTGACACCCACGCGCGGGACCATCGCGTGCGGCGGCGTGCCGATCCTGGCGGATCCCGCCCGCTGGTACCGCGGGCTCGCCGTGGTGCCGCAGGACGTGTTCCTGCTGAACGACACGGTGCAGGCGAACATCGCGTTCGGGCTGCCCGAGGACGAGATCGACCCGGAGCGGGTGCAGCGCGCCCTGGCCCTCGCCCGGCTCGACGATGTCATCGCAGAGCTCCCCGACGGATTGCGGACGGTGATCGGAGAGAGAGGCACCCGGCTCTCCGGAGGGCAGCGCCAGCGGCTCGGCCTCGCGCGTGCGCTGTACCGGGAGCCTCTCGTGCTCGTGCTCGACGAGGCGACCTCCGCGCTCGACAACGACACCGAGGCGCAGATCGCCGCGTCGCTCGCGACCCTGCACGGCCGCATGACGATCATCGTGGTCGCACATCGCCTCTCGACCGTGCGCGACGTCGACAAGCTCGTCTTCCTCAGCGCCGGGAACGTGCGTGCGGAGGGGACCTTCGCCGAGGTGCGGGATCGGGTGCCGGAGTTCGCGCGGATGGTCGAGCTCGGTGAACTCGGAGTGGACCGCCGGTGACCGGCCGGTCCGGCCGGACGAGCCGCGCGCGCGAGACCGCCGCGACTGCTGAGGATCGCATGCGTGTCCTCGCGCTGTTCGATCACGCCGGGGTGCGCCGGGGCCAGAATGCGCTCCCGGTCACCGAGCGCGTCCCCGGTCCGTACCGCGTGGACCTCCTCATGGACGAGGGCATCGACCTCCTGCCGATCGCCCCGGCCCGTGGACGGCTGCACCGGAAGGTGCGCGACGTCGTCGAGCACCGCAGCGGCGTGCGCGCGGATCTGGCCCTGCGCGGGGCGGGACGTGCCGCACGCGCCGACGCGGTGCTCTGCATGCTCGAGGACAAGGCGGTGCTGCCCGCTGCGCTGCGCCGACGCCGGATCCCGCCCTACACGACAGCGCCGCTCGTGGTCGTCTCGTGCTGGTGGGCGGAGGAACTCGTGCACGGATCCGCGCAGCAGAGGGCACGGATCGCTCGCACCGTCGCGCAGGTCGACAGGATCCTGGTTTTCTCCCGCAACCAGGTCGAGGCGTTCAGGCTGATCGGCGCGGCGGACAAGGTCGTGCCGATCCCCTTCGGCGTCGACGAGGCCTGGTACACGCCCGGGGAGCCGCGGCGCTCGCGGCTGCAGGTGGCGGCGATGGGGATCGATCGGGGACGCGACTTCGACACTCTCCTCGCAGCGGCCCGGCTGACCCCGGAGATCCGCTACGACGTGTTCACCCAGCCCGGCCGGATCCTCTCCGCCCCGGCCAACGTGACTCTGCATCCGCCGACGGCGATGGCGGAGCACCGCGAGAACCTGCGGGCGGCGGACCTCGTGATCGTTCCCACGCACGACCTCGCCTATCCCACCGGGCAGAGCGTGCTGCTGGAGGCGATGGCCTGCGGACGCTGCACGGCCGTGACCCGCACTGCCGCGATGAGCGAGTACATCGACGACGGACGCACCAACCTCGCGCTGCCGCTGCACGACGGGCCCGGTGTCGCTGCCGTCGTGCGCCGTGCTGTCTCGGACCCGTCGCTGCGCGCCGGCATCGGCGTCGCTGCCCGCGCCGAGGTCGAGGGGCGGTTCTCGTTCCGGCGCACCTGGCACGAGGCCGCCGCCGTGCTCCGCACCATGCGGAGAGAGCCGCGCGGCTAGGACTCGACGACCAGCCAGGCCGGATCGAAGCGCTCGCGCGACGGCACGCCGTCGTCGATGAAATGGTAGGGCGGCGCCAGCACGAGCACCTCAGGATCCCGCGCGGCCGCGAGATGCGCGCCCCAGAACGAGAACGTCGAGTTCGCCAGGACCGTGGTGCGCGACGCGGCGAGCACCGCGAGGTCGTCGAGCGGCGAGCGCCGGCCTTCGACGACCCTCGGCGTGGACGGCAGCACGGCGGGCAGCTCGCGCAGGCACCACTCGACGTCGTCGGAGACGAGGACGATGTCGTCGAGCGGGTGCTCCCGGTCGCGCAGCCGACGGACGGCGGCCTGCACATAGCCGGCGATATCGAGGCCGTACGCCTCCTGCAGGAAGTCATGCCGGTAGTAGTCGCCACGGCGCACGTTCACGACGACGGATCCCGGCTGCAGAACGGCGGCGGCGCGGTCGATGCGGGTGCGGAATGCCGGGGAGGAGGCGAGCAGCGCCTGGCAGAAACGGTCCACGTCGGCACGGGCGAAGTCGCGACCGAACATGTCCTGGTGCGTTCCGATGAAGTCCGTCAGCAGGCGCGGGACGTCGCTCTTCTCCACCGTCAGGTCTTCGAGCAGCGGGAACTCCTGCAGCCACTCGGCCATGCCGGGCTGGCGCAGCACGCGTGCGGGCGCGGACGGCGCATCGTTGCGGTACGCCCACATCCAGTCGTAGAGGTGGTTGCCTGCGCCGGTCAGTGGAGAGGTCAGCTGCACCCGCGGTGCGCCGAGGATGCGTCCCAGCGGCACCAGCGTGCGCGCGCGGACCGCGACGGCGAGGTTCCGGATCGGGCTCATGGAGCTGCCTCCCCGGACGCCGGCGGAGTCAGCCCGGCGCCGGGACGCGGCGCCGGGATCCGGCGCAGATACCGGTACATCACCGTTCCGGAGAACACGCCCCAGGTGAACAGCGCGCGGCCCCGCAGGCCCGTCCAGTCCCGGTCTGCCCGCCGGCGGAACGGCATGCGCGTGGCCGCCGCGGCCAGGCGCACGGCGAGCAGCGGCCACGGCGGATCGGACAGCTCGTCGCGCACCCCGTGACGCTGAGCGATGAGGATCTTCGCGCGCGCCATGCGGATCTGCCGGACCGCGGTCTCCTCACGCGACCCGCGCAGCCGGTACGCGATCCTGGTCCCGCCTGCGAAGCGCACCTCGACGCCGTGCTTGCGTGCGCGATAGGCGAGATCGAGGTCCTCGAACGATGAGGGGATCGACTGATCGAAGCCGCCCAGGGCGGCGAAGAGCCGGCGGGTGACGCCGAAGTCTCCCCCCTGCAGCATCGGGATCGGGGTGTCGGTCCTGGGCTCGGGCGGATGCCAGGAGAGGTCCTCGTCGATGCGCTGCTGCAGCGTCGTGACGTCCGGCCCGAACTCGGCCGCCGGGATCGGCACGACCATGCCGCTCCACAGCTCGTCGTGCTGGAAGTTCCGCCAGCCGTAGGCGACCCAGTGCGCCGAGACGACATCGTCCGCATCGCAGAACATCAGGAGCGCGGCCCGGGCGTGCGCCGCGCCGACGTTTCGGGCGTACGACGCTCCGCGCTCGTCGGTCGCGGCGATCAGGCGCAGGGAGGCTCCGCGCATGGTCACGTGGCGCACGACGTCCGCGGTGCCGTCCGTCGAGCCGTTGTCGACGACGATCACCTCGAACGCCGGCGCATCGCGCTGCGCGTCGAGGGCCTCGAGCTGCTGGCGGATGGTCTCCGCGCCGTCGAGCACCGGGATGATCACGCTGAGGGCGGGCGCCGGGTCCCGCGGCGTGCTGTCGGCGGTCACGACGCGGCCCGCGATCCGGTCAGTAGGACAGGCGGAGGAGGCGACCCGAGCGCCCGGTAGCGGAGCTGGCCGTCCAGCCAGCCCCACACCCAGCCGAGAGCGCGCGCGGACTCGTCGCGCCGTGCCCGGGAAAGCAGGCCGGGAAGGTACCGGATCGAGCCGACCGCGTTGATCGCCGCGCGACGCGGCGAGGGTGCGGGCAGGGATCCGACGAGATGGTGCCGTGTCCACAGCAGGATCGACGTGCGCGCGGAGTGGTAGCTCTGCCGCGCCCGGTCGCGCAGCCCGCGGCGCTGGCGGTAGGACACGGTCGCATCGGGGGAGTAGGCGATCGCGGAACCCGCCTGCTGCAGTCGCCAGCAGAAGTCGACCTCGTCGTGGCCGCGGCGGAAGCTCTCGTCGAACCCGCCGATCTCGAGGGCGGCCGCGCGGCGTACGCCGAAGTTCGCCCCCACCGCGTAGGGGAGATAGCCCAGGGCCGTGCGCAGGGCCGACACCTCCCCGGTCACGTGCGTGCCCTGAGCATCCTCCGCGACCAGCACGAGGCGTCCGCCCACGACATCGGCGTCGTCGAGGGCGCGGATCAAGGCGCCCGCCCAACCTGCGTGCACCTCGTCGTCGTGGTCGCAGAAGAGCACCTTCTCTGCCCGAGCGGCGAGGAGGCCGGTGTTGCGCGCGTGGTTCACGCCGGGCCGATCGCCCGCGTCGACCACGCGCAGGTCGCGGAAGCCGGTGCGATGCGCGAGCGCGACAGTGGCCGTGCGATCCGTCGATCCGTTGTCCGCGACGATCACCTCGAGACGGGAGGCGACGTCCTGGCCCGCAAGAGCGGACAGCTGTCTGGCGATGCCGTGCGCGCCGTCGCGCACCGGGATGACGACGCTCGCCAGCGGGGGCGCGTCCTCGGCGACGGCTATCGCGGGGGCGAGTCCGTAGATCCCGGCGACCCGTCGCGCGAACGCCCCCGTCGAGTAATGGCGCCTCGCCCAGTCCCGCCAGCCGGCAGCGTCCGATCGGGCACCCCGCGGATCCCGCAGCGCCGCGAGCAGCGCGTCGGCGAAGCCGGCCGCGTCGTCGCGCGGTCGGGGCCGATGCTCGTCGTCGCCGATGCCCTCGAACGCCACGGACGTGCCGATCACCGGGACGCCCCGCACCAGCGCCTCGACGACCTTGAACTTCACGCCGGCGCCGACCTGGAGCGGTGCGATCACGGCGGCGGCACGGGCGTACAGCGGCTCCAGGTCGTCGACGAAGCCCAGGAACTCGATCCCTGGCATGTGGGTGTAGTCGGCGCGATGGGCGTCCGTCGACCTGCCGGCCACGAGGAGACGCGCGTCGGGCACGCCCGCCCGCACCGCCGTCCAGATCTCGCGCGCGAACCAGCGCAGCGCCTCGCGGTTCTCGCCGCGGTAGAGCGGTCCCACGAAGAGGATGTCCCTGCTCAGCACGGGTTCCGGTGATCCCGGCGGCGGAGGCGGTGTCAGCCCGAGCGGCGGGAGGACGACCTCCACGTGCTCCGAGCTGGGCAGCAGAGCGCGATCCTTCTCGCTGAACACGACGATGGTGTCGGCGAGAGCCGTCGTGCGCACCTCGATCGCACGGGCCTGCAGGGTGCCGACGGCGAAGCGCGCCCAGGTCTTCGGAGCGCGGGCTCGCCGACGCTGCCGGCGCAGGCCCTGGCTCGCGACATCGTGCAGGGTCGCGATCAGGCGGGCCCGCGGAGCGAGCCGGTGCAGCGCGGGCAGCGCCGCGGCCATCGTGGGCCATTGCACATCGATGACGTCGGCGTCGCGGAGCGCCGCGCGGACGGCGGGGTCGCGTCGCAGGGCGGAGAGGAAACCGCGCGGCGGACGGATCGGTGCGAGCCGCGCGCCGATCGCCGACGCGGCCAGGCCCGCCGATGTCGCGACCGGGACTGCGGCGACGAGGCGCAACGCGAAGCCCGCGGCTTCGGTCGCCGCGCGGCGGCTGGTCTCGGTCTCTGGCACGATCACGGTGACGTGAGCGCCCCCGTCCACCAGGATGTCGATGAGGTCCCTGAGGTAGCCCACGCCGGCGCTGTCCGCTTTGCGCGCGGGGGGCTCCTGCGCGACGACGACGACGCGCAGGGATCGGTCCCCGCGTTCCACGTCTACGGAGGGCCGGGCGCGCACGCGTCCACCCTATTCAATGCCGAGGGGCGGGGCTATGAGGACGGAGCTCAGGGGCCGTGCTCGTGGCGGCTCCGTCGCTATACTGGGGCGCCCCGAGAGCGGATCCGGCGCTGCGGGGAACCGATGAATGGATGAGCCCATGAGCTCGCAAGCGACGGCGTCGGCGGTGACGGCGGTCATCCCCGTGTTCGATTCCGGCGCGACGCTGCCCGAGACACTGGCGTCCGTGTTCGCGCAGACGTACGTCCCGCTCCGGATCGTCGTCGTCGACGACGGCTCGACGGATCCGCTCACCCTGCAGGTGCTGGACGAACTCCGCGGAGACCAGCGCCTGCAGGTGATCCGGCAGGAGAATGCGGGACCCTCGGCCGCCCGCAACGCCGGCATCGCGGCGACCGACGGGGAGTACTTCCTGCCCCTGGACAGCGACGACCGGATCTCTCCGACCTACGTGGCGGAGGCGGTCGCCGTGCTCGAGGCCGACCCCCAGATTCGGCTGGTGTATTCGAGGGCGGAGCTCTTCGGCCGGTACACCGGCCCGTGGCGACTGCCGGACTTCGACTGGGCAGGGTTCCTGATGCACAACCAGATCTTCCACGCCGCCGTCTTCCGTCGTGCGGACTGGTCAGCGGTCGGCGGTTACGACGAGACGATGCGACGCGGACGGGAGGACCACGACTTCGTGATGCGCGTGCTCGGTCGCGGCGGCGTGCCGCACCGGCTCGACGCTGTGCACTATTTCTACCGGATCGGTCCCGACGGCAGTTCGGTGAACTCGAGCATGACGAGGGAAGACCTGATCGCCGCGCACGCGCAGATCCTGCGCAACAATCTGCAGACCTACGCGGACCACGCGGAGGACTGGTTCACGTTCCTGTTCCGCCAGCACGACGAGATCATGGACCTCCGTCACCGGTATGCGCTGCTGGAGCGGATGCGGACGCGGTTCCCCCGCGCCGTGGGCATGATGAAGGCGGTGCGCGGCGGTGCGCGTCGCATCGCCCGCCTGATCCGCTCCGTGTTCGAGCATCGTGGCCGCTCCTCGTCCGAATGAGCCTTCGCGGCGCCCGGCGGAGGCGCGCGACGGCTCAGCGGTCGCCGTGGGCCACGGCGACGAGATGCGAGACCCGCCTCGCCGCGACGTCCTCGAACGCCTCGAAGCCGCCGAGTGCGTGCGCCCGGACGGCGTCGAGATCGTCGGGTCGCAGCGAGCGGATGCGCGCGGCGAGTCCGGCACCATCCCGCTCCGCCCATCCGAGCCCGTCCTCCGCGGCGATCCTGCGCCAGGTGCTGTTGGCCAGACCGACGACCGGCACGCCACAGCCGGCGAACTCGTAGTACGTGCCTGACGGGTCGCCCTGTGGATAGGGGAGCAGGGCGAGGTCGACGCCGTCGCGCACGAACGCCTTCCACTCCTCGAACGGGAGGAAGCCCGCGAAGCGGACGTTGTCCGGTGCCGCCCGCTCCAGAGGGTCCCGCAGCTCGCCTCCGCCGAGCACGACGAACTCGATGTCCGGCAACATCGTCGCGACCTCGACCACGGTCCGCGGTCCCTTGACCGCCGTCAGGCGCCCGGAGAAGGCCACGCGCAGCGGACGGTCCCCGCGCCAGGTCGCACGACGGCCTGCAAGAGTGAGGTCTTCCCTGCGGATCCGGTGATCCCGGATCCGCAGGGGACGGGCGTTGAGCCGAGCGTAGGCGTCCCACGCGCCGGGTCCGTTGCACTGAAGGCCGGCCGCCCGGCGAGCCATGTCGCGATAGGCGCGCTCGCGGCGCCTCTGGCCGAGGGCGATCCGGGCCCGGTCGAGCGTGCCCCGCGCCGCGACCATCTGCTGCTCGACCCGGATACGGCGACTGAACTCCGCCGTGAAGACCGTCGGCGCGACCTCGGTGAGCCACCCGAACTCCGGGCGGTGCAGGGCGAGCAGGACGTCCGGGCCGAGCGCACGGAGCCCGTCGGCGGTGGTCGGCGCTGCGGTCACGACCTCGACGCCCGGCGCCGCCGGGAGGGCCGCGCCGGCGACCGGCGGAGCGACGGCGATCACTTCGCCCGGCCACGTCTGCGCGAACTGCGAGAGCCCGTCGACGGCCTTCGCGTCGAGCGGGCCCGGCGAGACGTAGACCAGGCGCACGAGGCCATCGTCCCACGTCGATCCGGCGACGCACCCCTTTCGTCGAGGCGAAACGGCGCCTCTTCCCGGCCGCGTGAGTAAGCTCGGACAACACAGCACGGCGTGCGCGCCGTGCGAACGGGTGAGGAGTCATGGGAGACATCGCGAGACGGGCGAGAGCCGCTTGGCTCGCCGGCGATTCCGTCGAACTGACCCGCCTGATGGCGACCCGTTCGATCGAGCTCTGGTTCACGGTCGATCCGGACGAACTGGCGCAGATGATCGCCGACCTGCCGCCGAACGAGCTGAACCGCAGCGCGGAGGCCGCGCTCGCCGCCCGGTTGGTGGCGCCCGAGGCCATGCGCGACCTGGTCCTGCCGGCGACCGAACGCAGGGAGGAGCTGCCCCCGCACCTGCGGCGGTGGATGGTCCTGGTCGACGGCTGGCAGGCGCGGCTGAGCGGCGACCTCGAACTGGCCTACGACATCCTGAGCGGGCTGCCCGCGATCATCGAAGCCGACCGCACGCTGATCGACCCCACGCACGGCGTCCGGGGCCTGTACCTGAACCAGGCCGCGCTGACGGCCGCGCTGCTCGGCAGGTTCCAGGAGGCACTGTCGCTCTATCAGCGGGTGCTGCGGGTGCGTCCGGCGCTCGAACTGACCTTCCTCGCCCGTGAGGCGCACATCCGCTCCGCGCTCATCCACGGGATGTACGGCACGCGCGACGCCGCCCGCGCGCACCTCGTCGAGGCCCGCGCGCTCCGCCGCTCCGTGAGCTGGGTCGAACCGCTCCTGGACGTCGAGCAGAACCTCGCGGAGGCGCTGCTGGATGAGGATCCGGTGGCCGGGTTCGAGCGGGCGCTGCAGCTGTCCTACGGGCACATGGGGGAGTTCTGGCCCTTTCACCTGCTGATACTGCACCGCACCAGCGTGATCGCGGAGCGGCGGGTGGACAGCAGGGAACGGATCGAGGCACTGCAGTCCGCGGGGATCGGGGCGGGATCGTCGGGCCTGCCGGGATCCGTCACGCACGCCCTGCTCGCCCTCGACTCGCTGCTCAGCGGCAACGTGCCGCGAGCGCGCGAGGAACTGCAGGGTGTGGACGCCGCGAACTGGCCGACGCGGGTCGTGCGCGACCTCGTGCAGATAGCCTCGTCCTCGCCGCGGTCGGCGATCGCCGACCTCAACGCGGCGGCCACGCTGACGAAGGGGCTGCGACAGGCCGACCGGCACCGCCTGCTCCTGCGGGCGCTCGCGGAGTTCCTGAGCGGCGAGCCCACGGCCGTGCAGGCAGCCGTCGAGCACCTCAGCGATCTGCACCGGCAGTCCGGAGCGCACGAGGTCGCCGTGCTGCGGACGCTGTCTCCCCGGCTGCTGGGCCGGCTCGCGGAGCACGTGCCCGGCCTGGTTCCGCCGGGGAAGGAGCTTCCTCCGAGCGGGGTCCTGGACGATCCCCGGCTGACGGCACACGAGCTCGATGTCCTGGCGGGGCTCGCGCGCGGCGAGACGAGGGAGCAGATCGCTTCTTCGCTGTTCCGGTCGGTGAACACCGTGAAATCGCACCAGCGCTCCCTGTATCGCAAGCTCGGCGTCGGCTCCCGGCACGACGCCGTCATCCGCGCCACGGTGCTGGGCTATCTCTGAGCACCCTCACAGGCCCCGCGGGTGACGGTGAGGGTGAAATCGGTTTCACCTCGGACGGTTCCCAGCTTCGCGTCGTTGAATGAAGTCTGCCGGTGGCGACCCGAAAGCCGTCGGCGGCAATTTCTCGTCGCGAGACGGCCGATGCGTCGCGCCGCCCGTGACGGGCCCCCTGGGGAGGGGATCGGTAGAGGGGAAGTGCGCGTTGCAGAGGAACGCGAAGAGCAGTATCCGGCGTGCCATCGCGCCGGAACAAGACGACGGCGGGGCCCTGCTCTGCGACGGTCCCCGCGGGGCGGCAGGGCCCGATTCCGATGCCGGCCCGGCCGGCGTCGCGCCCGACGACCGGGTCCTCGCTGCCGCCGGTGAGGACGTCGAGCCCGAGGTCGCGGAGGATGAGGACCCCGTTCTCGCCGACGTGGACGAGGTACTTCAGGAGCATGAGATCGGGGATGGCAGCCGACCGGACGAGGCGCCGCGGCCGGGGCGGCTCGTGCTGGGCGCCGCCTGGAGCCTGCCCGCGATCCTCGCGGCGGCGTACACCCCGGACGGCCCGGACCTCGACATGGACTTCGATCCGGACACGGGGGAGATGCTCCCGAGACGAGGCCAAGACCGATATACCGGTTCGTCTGAGGGAAATCAAGGCGACACGCTTTAATCTGAGGATCCGCTGTGCGATAATTCAGGTGCACGACGGGGCTTCCCGGGTCTGGCGTGCTCGCCCGCCGTCTGCTGGGGATTCGGGTGATGGGACAACCCGGAGGAGCGTCTTAACATGTCTGAACTCGAACAGCCGAAAGGCGTCAGCCGTCGCACGGTGACCAAGGCGATGGCCTGGGCGGTGCCCGCGGTGGCGCTGGCGGCTCCGGTGCCGGCCTTCGCCACGTCCGGCCCCGCGCCGGTCATCACTCCGGGCGCGGCGTGCAAGTCGCCGGGCAACAGCTGCAAGTCCTTCGCCAAGGGGTACAACGTCCCCGCGACGGTCTACAACCCCGATCCCGTCAAGACCATTTACATCACGGCGCTGGCGATCACGAACAACACGCTCGGCATCACGCTCACGCCGTCGACGTACCCTCCGCTGCCCATCGCGGTCGCCCCGGGTGCGACGGTGGACATCGTGCTGCAGGCCCAGTCGACCAACAGTGCCAACCAGGCCGGCTCGTTCGACTTCGTCGTCACCTGGGGCCACGCGTCGGACGGCTCCGACCACGACCACTCGCCGATCGTGCTGCACATCAGCGTTCCGGGCACGCCTCCGGGATGCGTGTGCCCCTGATCCTCGATCAGCTCTGACGGGCGGGGTGGTGCAGCACGGGCAGCGCTGCACCACCCCGTTCGCCGTTCCGTGCGCCGAGATGCGGTAGCTTTCAGGCGACGAGAGGAACGGGATGGCTGTTGCGCGACCGGAGAGGCTGATCGTTCCCGACGTGCTCCGGGGTGTCGCGATCGTCGCGATGCTCCTCGCGCACGCCGCGCCGCTGCTGCCGCAGCTCCCCGGCACCGTGCGGTTCGCGATCGGCAACATCAACGACCTCGCCTCGCCGCTGTTCGCGCTGGTCATGGGGATGTCGGCCCAGCTGGTCTGGGCGTCCTCGCGCGGCACGGGGCGGACGCTCGTGCAGCAGACGATCCGCGGGGTCGTGCTGATCGCGCTCGGAGTGTGGATGGCGACCTGGGGGTCGTGGGTCGCGATCGTGCTGTCCTGCCTGGGCGTGCTGATCATCGTCGGCACGCCGCTGCTGCTGCTGGGGTCGCGTGCGCTGGCCGTGGTCCTCGCGCTGGTCGTGCTGATCGGCGCGCCGCTGAACGACCTCGCGCGCGGTGACCTCGTGCAGATCATGTCCTCGAACATCGCGGTGCGGTATCTGGCCGACTGGACGGTGCTCGGGCATTCCTATCGCCTCACCAACCTGCTGCCGTTCTTCCTGCTCGGAGCACTCCTGCTGCGCGGCGGTCTGCGGCGCGACCGCACGATGTGGATCATGCTCGCCGTCGCCCCGTTCGCCTACCTCGTGCGACCGGTCCTCGAGAAGGTGCTGCACCAGCCGGCGGCGGTCTCCGGCTCCTATCCCGACACGCTGCACGACGTCGGGCTCGTCTTCGCGACCTATGCCGTCGTGGTGCTGCTCGCGACGCGTCCCCGGCGCGGCATGGTGCCGTCCGCGGCGTCCGCGCCGCTGCGGGTCTGGGGGCAGCTGGCGCTCAGCCTCTACCTGCTGCACGTATGGATCGTGTCGCTGTGGTTCACGTCGATCGGCTGGCCGACGACGAACGTGCCCATCGGCTGGATCACCGTGGTGGTCGTCCCGCTGGCGGTCGGCTGGCTCTGGTGGCGCTACGTGGGCACCGGACCGGTCGAGTGGCTGATGGCCGCCGTCTCCGGGCGACGGAAGCCGCTGACCGTTCGCCGTCGTGCGACCGTCACAGCCCCGACCAGCGGTTGACCGGCCAGAGGATCACGACGGCCCTTCCGACGATCTCCCCGGAACGCGCCCACCGCCAGCAGCTCGCGTCGGGCGCGGTGCGGCCCCGGCAGTACACGGCTCCGTCCGACGAGTCCGAGCGGTGGTCGCCCATCACCAGGTAGGAGTCCTTCGGGACTGACACCTCGGGCAGGCAGCGGGGAGACACCGGCTTCGTCGCGCAGTCGAGCGTGCCGGTCCGGAACGGCAGATCCTGGAACACGTACTTCTCGTCCAGGGGCTTGCCGTCCACGATGAGCCGTCCGTCGGCCGAGCAGCACCTCACCGTCTGGCCGGGACCGGCGATGACGCGCTTGATCAGCGTGTGCGGACCGGAGGGGCCGAACCCGGTGACCTCGCCGAGCCAGCGCAGTGCCGCCTTGACCGGGTTGTCGGCGACAGGGGCGCCCGCTGACCACTCCGGGCCGGCGTCGAAGACGACGACGTCGCCGGTGCGCGGGCCCGCGTTCCCCACGTAAGCGAGCCGGTTGACCAGCACCCGATCGCCGACCTGCAGGGTCTGCTCCATCGATCCCGACGGCACCCAGTACGGCTTCGCGACGAAGGACAGGATCAGGCCGAACACGACGAACGCCGCGAACAGGTGGAACCACGTGCTCCCCGTGATCCGTCGCCACAGCGGCCGGGGCGGGGCAGAGGGGTCCGCGGTCATGGATCCATCATGCCGTGCACGGGCCCGCGCTGACGTGCGCGGCGCAGGTGAAGCCGGGCAGGCGGCGCCTCCACGCTCAGTCGCGTGTGCCGGGCCGCACAGCGCTTCCTGAGCGGTATGCGACCAGTGCCGATCGTAATGCGACCGAGGTGGCGTCCCCTTCACACCCTCCCCGCCAGCATTTCCCTTGTGCGCGTCGGGGATGCACCCATCATCCACCGCATCGCGCCGCAGAGGTCCTGTCCCGGGGCCCGGAAAACAGACGCTTCGGAGGAGCACACACATGGTCGAGTTCAAGAACGTCGAACGGCGCACCGTTCTCAAGGGCGCCGCCTGGTCGGTCCCCGTCATCGCGGTCGCCGCGGCCACTCCGCTCGCCTCCGCGAGCGTCGCCCCGTTCAACGCGTCGGTCAGCGCGTTCTGCACGAATCAGTACGACGTGTCTGCGCTTCAGGCTCTCGTGCCAGCTCCCCTCGTGTTCACGGCAGTGCAGACGGCACTCAACGGTCTCGGCATCCACGCGGGAGCGACCCGCGGCTTCACGATCACCGCGACGAGCGGCACGACTCCTGCGGGTACGCAGTACCTGCTCAGCGACCCGAACGCGATCCTCACGCTCTCCGGACTTCAGTCGCTTGCGATCGCCGGTATCGCCGGCATCGCGACGGTCTCGGGCGGATTCACGTTCTCGCTGGCCGCCCCGCTCGCCCAGGGCAGCTCGCTCACCCTGGACTTCTACCGCGCCATCGTGAACGCGGGTGTGGCGAGCGGCCTCACCCTGACGCAGACCACCGCCGACGCGAATGCCGGGGACAACAGCGCCACGAGCTCCACGCTTGCCGCCGCCTCCGTCAACCTCGGCAGCCTCGGCGTCCTGGGGGCATCCGGCTCGCTCACCATCCAGACCTGCGCCTGATCTGACGCTAATCTGAGGCCCATGCCTGCGAACCCCGTCGAGACCGTCCTGATGGTCGCGACGGGGTTCGTCGCGTTCGTGCTGCTGCTCTCCGGGGTCGCGAAGGCCGGACGAGGGCGACGGACGCTGGAGAGCATGACCGCGCTCGCAGTGCCGGGACCCTTCCGGCGTCGATGGATCGCCGCCGCGGTCCCGCTCTGGGAACTCGGCCTCGCCGTGGCGCTCCTGATCCTTCCCGGCGGGTACCGTGCTGCGGCAGCCGCGCTCTCGCTCGTGACGTTCGCGGTGTTCACGGTGTTCGTCGTCGGCGTGCTCCGCCGGGGTGAGGAGGTGGACTGCGGATGCTTCGGCGCCCTCAGCGCCGACGACCGCGTCACGGGCTGGACCGCCACGCGGAATGCTGTCCTGATGCTCGCCGCCGCGGTCATCGTCGTCACGTCGCCTGCGCACGGTGCGTTCGTGGTCGAGCTGTTCACCACGGGTCTCACCCCGCTGCTGGCGGCGCTGGTCTGGCTCGCCGTCGCGACGGCAGCGCTCGCGATCTCATTGGTCCGTGTCCGCCGCGGGTCCCGCGCCGCGTACGAATCAACCGGGGGCCCATCCGCCGCATCTCACGAAGACGAGGCGGTCGCGCGCGAGGGAGCGGCGGTTCCGGCTTCCGAGCTCGTGAGCGCCGAGGGCGTCACGATCCCGCTTCACGCTCTCGGTGCGGGCGCTCCCGTGCTTCTGGTCTTCCTCTCCACCGAGTGCGGCAAGTGCGCGGGCGTCGCCCGTCGTCTGCCGGAATGGCAACGGGCGATAGGACCTTCCGTCCTGTTGAGGGTGGCCACGTCGTCCCGCCCGGACTCGCTCCGTGTCGTCAGCCCGGAAGCCATGCCCTTCGCGTATTTCGGCGCCGCCTCGGCCAAGCGGGCGCTCGGCGCAGAAGGCATTCCGTCCGCGGTCCTCCTCGGCGGCATGCACCATCCCTTCGTCGCATCCCCGGTGGCGCGCGGCGACGAGATCGAGAACCTCGTACGCGGAATCGTCGTGGCGCAGTCGCCCGGTCGCGACCGGGATACCGCGTCCGGTAGCATCGAAAGCCGTTGACTGTCGCCCTCGGAGGGTGAACCGAGCGAGGGGGAAACGCCCACATGGATCTGCGTGATTATCTTCGGGTCTTCCGTGCGCATTGGCTCGGGATGGTCCTCATCACGCTCCTGGGCGTCGTCGTCGCCTTCGGGTGGACGCTGCTGCAGCCCAAGGTGTACTCGGCGGACGCCTCGGCGATCGTGCAGGCGTCCGCGGACGCGATCGGCGGTTCCGACGTCAGCAACGCCGTCGTCGGCAACACCCTGGCCACCGGCCGTGTGAAGACGTACGCCGCACTCGGCTCCTCGCGCGCTGTCGCCGACGGGGTCATCAAGGACCTGAATCTGCACACCACCTCGGACGAGCTCGTGAAGCAGGTGTCGGTGACCAACGCCGTCGACACCCTCACGCTCAAGGTCACCGCCGACGCCGCCACGCCGGAGAAGGCCCGCGATCTGGCGGAGGCCTGGGTGCGCTCCATGAGCGCAGAAGTGAACCGCCTGGAGAGCGGCGACCCCGGAAAGAAGGGCGCCGTGTACCTCAGCCCTGTCGACTCCGCCCGGCTTCCGGACAGCCCGTCGTCGCCGAACACCCGGCTCGCGCTCGCGCTGGGCGCCCTGGTCGGCCTCGCGATCGCCGTCGGCTACGGCCTGCTGCGGTACACGCTGGACCGCCGGATCCGCTCCGTCGAGCAGGTCGAGCGGGAGACCGGCGTCGCGGTCGTGGGGACCATCCCCGAGGAGAAGTCGTTCACGGCGGACAACCGCCTGCTGCCGTTCGACGGCGGCAGCAGCAACTCGAGCGATCGCGCCCACCTGTTCGGCATCGCCGAGGCCGTGCGCGAACTGCGCACCAACCTGCAGTACATGGACGTGGACAACCCGCCTCGCATCATCGTGGTGACCAGTCCGCTCCCGGGTGACGGCAAGTCCACGATCGCGTCGAACCTCGCCGTCACGCTCGCCTCGAGCGGCCAGCCGGTCGTGCTCATCGATGGCGACCTGCGCCGCCCGATGATCGACACGGTGTTCGGTCTGCCGCACGGCGCCGGCATCTCCGACGTGCTCGCCGGGCGGGCGACCATCGCCGAGGTCGCGCAGCGCTTCGGCAACGGCCAGTTGCTCGTCGTCACCGCGGGCAAGGTTCCGCCGAACCCGAGCGAGGTGCTCGGATCCGCGCGCATGCGCGAGCTGCTGAAGTCGATCGCGCGCGAGGCCATCGTCGTCATCGACGCCCCGCCGCTCATCCCGGTGACCGACGCCGCCGTGCTCTCGCACAGCGCCGACGGCGCGATCGTGGTGGGCACGGTGGGCAAGACCAAGTACGAGGTGCTCGCCAAGGCGCTCGCCAACCTGGAACGGGCCGGCGCCAGGCCCCTCGGCATCGTGCTGAACCGGATCCCGCGTCGCGGCAGCGGCGCCGCCTACTACGGCTACCAGTACCACGGCGACTACTACCGCTCGGATGACGAGCAGGGACTGCCGTCCGGCGAGGTCCGTCGGCGGGAGACCGCGGAGACCGCGTGACGGGGCTCGGCGCGAGCCCCTCGCTCGTGGTGAGCGCCTTCGGCGTGCGCATCCGGCTGGACTTCGCGGACGGGTTCGATCCGGAGGCGGCGGAGCGGATCCGCCGGTCCTGGGCGGGAGCGCAGATCGCCGCCGACGATCCGCGCGAGCCCGATGAGATCATCCTCGTCGTTCCCGAGGACGACCAGGAGGCGCTCGCGGAATCGCTCACGGTGCAGGTGACGCTCGCCGCTCTCGAGCGCCGCGGCGGCGAACTCGTCATGTTCCACGCCTGCGGAGTCGCCGATCCGCAGGGCCGGGTCGCCGCGTTCGTGGGGCCGTCGGGACGCGGCAAGACGACCCTCAGCCGTGCGCTCGGCACTCACTACGGCTACGTCTCGGACGAGACCGTCGCGGTGAGCCCCGATCTCGTCGTGAGCCCGTACCGCAAGCCGCTCTCGGTCGTGCGCGCCGGCAGGCCGAAGGAGCAGGTCTCGCCCGACGCGGCCGGGCTCCTGCCCGTGCCGGACGCACCGCTGCGGCTCGGCGCCCTCGTGCTGCTGACGCGGGACGCCGACCATCCCGCCCCCACGCTCGAGTCCGTCGCGTTCCCGGAGGCGATCGCGGAGATCGCTCCG
Source organism: Microbacterium sp. 22242 (assembly GCF_052045495.1). Lineage (NCBI taxonomy): Bacteria > Bacillati > Actinomycetota > Actinomycetes > Micrococcales > Microbacteriaceae > Microbacterium > Microbacterium sp. 22242. The sequence goes on from NZ_JBQEOZ010000010.1 coordinate 112,130, forward strand.
CAGATGAGCTATCTGGCCGAGCTGCCACGACCGCTGCAGACCCTCGCCGCCCTGTGCGACCGGATCGGCGGGGTCGTCCGGCTCACCTACCCGGACGCGGCCACCGTGCCGCCGGTGATTCCGGAGCTGCTCGACCACGACCGGGTGCAGGAGGAGTGGCAGCCCGCGCAGATCGAGATCGAGCACCCCGAGTACGACCTGTCGGGGGTGACCGACGCGATCCGCTGCGGCGACCGCGTGGTCGTCCTGGCGCAGCGCTGGGTGCATGTGCTGGACGGCATCGCCCCGGTCATCTGGGAGTCGCTGCGCCAGGGTCGCCGCACGGCACAGATCGTCGACGACGTGATCGCCGAGTTCGGCCGGCCGGCGGCGGGCGATCCCGCGGAGCTGGTCGCCGTCGCCCTCGGCCAGCTCGCCGACGCGAAGGTGCTGACCCGCCGCGACTGACGCCGGGCCGGGGCCGTGGGTTCAGCGCGACGGCGGCCGGATCACCGTGGGCGCGGGAAGTCCTTCCGCCCGGAGAGCGCGGCGCAGCTGCAGCGCGCCGGAGAAACCCGCGTGCATCGCGATCTCCTCGATCGTGAGCACGACGTAGTCGGGGTTGCGCAGCAGCGACTCCGCGAGCTCGACGCGCATGCGGCGCAGCGCATCGCCGGGCGTGGTGCCGGTGCGGGCGAAGGCGCGCTGCAGATGCCGCAGCGACACGTGCAGCTCCGACGCCAGCTCCGCGATCGTGTAGTCCGCATCCTCCCGGTGCATCAGCATCATGGAGCGCGCACGCTCCACGAGCGTCGGCTGCCCGCGTTCCGGCAGGCTCGCCGAAGAGATCTCGAGCAGGGCGCCGAACACCATCTCGGCGAGCAGTCGTTCGATCGCGTACCGGGAGATCGACGACGCGTCCTCCCCGTTGCGGGCGATCGCGAGCGTGAATGCGCGGAACGCCGCCACGATCGGCGTGGCCTGCAGGGCGATGATGCGCAGCGGCGCCTCGTTGATGAACTCCCGCAGCGTGTCCAGCGGCACCCACACCGCGACGACCTCGGTGGATCGGGTCCACGCGATCGTCTCGCCGCACTGCGGGGGTGCGAAGATCGCGATCGGATGGGCGGATCCGTCCGCCGCCTCGCCGCTCGGGAACAGCATCGCGGCCCGCGGACCGTCGAGGCTGGTGTCGGAACGCCACGTCCACTGCGGCTCCTGCGGCCGATGCACGGTGACCAGCACCGATCGGAAGGTGCGCGCGCTGATCAGACCAGCGTGATGCGAGGTCAAGCCGAGGTGGCTTTCCAGCAGGAGAGCGGGCGGGGAAGGATGCACGGACACGGACTCTTTCGGACGACGGGTGCGGAAATCCTATTGCCTCCGGTCAGGGACTCACGGCCCTTGACCCTGCGGCCGCGGAGGCGTACTGGGGCGGCCGGGGCTCAGAGCGCCGCGCGGACGACCCGCTCGACCTCGTCGAGGGCCGGCAGCAGCTGCGCCGCCGACTCCTCGTAGACGGCGAACGCCCGCCGGTACGGGTCGATCACGTCCTCGTCTCCGCGGCGCGGGGAGCCTCCGCCGCGCTGCTCGGAGACCGCCTCGACGACCGCGACCAGGCGGGCCCGCGGATCCTGCCCTGCGGCGTCGGCGATGCTGCGCAGACGCTCGTCGTCCAGGCCTTCGGCGAGGCGCGCGAACTCGCGCACCGGGAAGGCGCGATGAAGCCGGCGCGGCAGCATCCGCACGGCGTAGTCGCGCTGCTCCACGGTCATGGTGAGGATCAGGTCCGCGTCCTCGAGCAGGGGCTCGGTGAGCAGCCGGGCACGGTGCGCGTCGGCATACGCGGTGTCGGCGCCGTGCGCGCGGGCGAGCTGCTGGGCGGGAGCCGTCATCGCCTCGCCCACCAGACCGTGCGTTCCCGCGCTGTGCACGCGCAGGTCCAGATCCGCCAGCCGGGTGCGCAGCAGCGCCTCGGCGAGCGGGGAGCGGCAGATGTTGCCCGTGCACACGGTGAGCACGGTCGGTCGCGGCGAGGTCAGCGTCTCGGGTGCGGCGAACATGCCCGCCAGCGATCCGAACAGGGCTTCGCCCGTGCGCTGCTGCCCTGACGGCGGCTGCTCTGACGGCTGCCCCGACGACGGCTGCGCCAGCGGCCGGTTCGGCGCCGGATCAGGCGGGCCGGCCTCCTGGGCGCGTTCGAGGTGCGCCCCGGAGGCTGCCGCGATCGCGGCGGCCTCGCGGCGCTGTCGGAGTTCACGTCTGGTGAGCGGCATCGGCGATTCGCCGCGCGGAGCCCCAGAATCCGTCGCGTCGGTCATGACACCAGGGTAGGGGCGGCGGGGCCCTGCGCGCACCCGCGAGAAGAACCGGATTCAGGCCTCGTGCGCGCGGTCCTCGATGTACCGCAGGAGCACGCCCTCGCGGAGCGCCCACGGCGACACCTCGAGCTCGTCCACGCGCATCGCGGTCATCGCGGTGTGCAGGGCGACCGCGGCCGCGACGATCTGGAACGTGCGGTCGGGGGTGATCCCCGGCAGCTCCTGCCGCGCGGACGCGGGCAGGCGCGCGAGCCGCGGGATCCACGAGCCGAGAGCCGCCCTGGGCAGCAGCATCCGCTCGGATCCCCCGGTCCCTGAGCCCGTCGAAGGGCCCGGCGCGGGAGAGCCGACCAGCCGCGCCAGCGAACGGATCGCCTTGGACGAGCCGACCACGTGGTCGGGGCGGGGAAGCGCGGAGAACTGCGCCGCGACCGGGGCGATGGTCTCCGCCGCGTGCGCGCGCAGGCGCTCGACAGCGGCCTCGCCCGGCGGGTCCTCCGGAAGGAACTGCACGGTGAGCCGTCCGGCGCCGAGCGGCACGGAGGCGGCGAGCGCCGGCAGCTCCTCGGATCCGGCCGCGAGCTCGAGGGATCCGCCGCCGATGTCGAACAGCAGGATCTGCCCCGCCGCCCAGCCGAACCAGCGGCGCACGGCGAGGAAGGTCAGCCGCGCCTCGGTCTCGCCGTCCAGCACCTGCAGCGGCTGCCCGAGTGCGCGCTCGACCCGGGCGATGACCTCGGCGCCGTTCGCCGCCTCGCGCACGGCGCTCGTGGCCGTTGCGAGCAGGGCGTCGACGCGTTCCTCCGCCGCCACCCGGCGGGCCTGCACCACGGCCGCCTCGAGGGCCTGCACGCCCTCTTCGGAGATCGCGCCGGAGGGCGTGAGGAAGCGCATCAGCCGCAGGACCGACCGGTCGCTCGTGGTCGCCAGCGGCCGGCCGCCGGGATGCACGTCGGCGGCGAGCAGGTGGACGGTGTTGGATCCGATGTCGAGGACTCCGAGGCGCACGGGGAGAGACTATCGGGCGCAGGCGATCCCAGATGCAGTGGGTGAGACTCAGAGAACATGGGCGTTCAGGAAGACGCTGACCGTCCCCTGTGCGGTACCGATGGTCGTAACGCCCTGCTTGACCGTGGCAGTGACGCTGAAGCTGGCTACCACGCCGAGAGCATCAACCCAGGTGCCGTTCTGGGTGTATTTGTAGCCGATGTTCGACGGGAGTGTCGTGTTGCCATTCACGGGGCCGGAAATCTGGAACGTCGACGTCACGCCCCACGGGTTGGGTCCGAAACCAGCAGAACCGCCAGCGTTCTCTGTCCAGGTGAGTGCGGACAGACCACCGAGAGTGGCTACGCCGACACCATGCCCCGCATCGGTCAACGGGAAGTTGATGCCGCTCGCATAGGTCGTGATGACGTCAACGTCAAACGGGCCAGACAGCGGTCCCGCGTCGTTGATGATGTTCATGACGTTCGGGCCGACCTCGAGCACGCTTGCGATCACTGCGGTGCCGTCGTACAGGCGCAGGTCGAGAAGCTGGCCGGCAGGCGCGAACGCGACACTCGCGTTGCCGGTTGAGGCTGCGGCGAGCGGGGTGGCGGCCGCGACGGCGATCACCGGGACCGACCAGGCAGCACCCTTCACGAGGGTACGGCGGCTGAGTGCGCGGGCCGGGGTCTGCGTGCTGTCTTCCATGGCGTTTCTCCGGTGTCTGGAACGGGCCGTCTCCCTTCGCAGAGGGGCATCTGCGGGATGATCGCTCCGGCGGGGGAGGCCTCAGCGATCCGGCGGTTACCCGGCTCACACTGGCGCGTCTCGGGGGTCCCGGACAGGGAGGCGTCGTGCGCTGATCCATCGCTGTCCTGAACTGATCTCGCGTGTGGGGGAAGCGCGAGACGACGCCCGAGAACAATCCGGGCAGGCGCAGAGAGGGGCAGCGGGAACCCCGCCGATACGATGGACCCCGTGAGCCCCGACCCCCTGGCGCCGCTGTCCCCGTACCGGCGCATCGACCGAGCGGACTGGGCGCGTCTCGCCGCCGACCTGGATCAGCCGCTCAGCGAGACTGAGGTGGTCGAGATCCGCGGGCTCGGGGACCGCCTCGATCTGGCCGAGGTGCGCGAGGTGTACCTGCCGCTGAGCCGGCTGCTCAGCCTGTACGCGACGTCGACGAAGCGGCTCGGCGCGGCGACGAGCCAGTTCCTCGGCGAGGCGGACGACACCACGCCCTTCGTCGTGGGCGTGGCCGGATCCGTCGCCGTCGGCAAGTCGACGATCGCCCGCCTGCTGCGCGAGCTGATGAGCCGCTGGCCCGGCACGCCGCGGGTGGAGCTGGTCACGACCGACGGGTTCCTCCTTCCGAACGCCGAGCTCGAACGGCGCGGGATCATGGATCGCAAGGGCTTCCCTGAGTCGTACGACCGTCGCGCGCTCATCGAGTTCCTCACGAAGGTGAAGAGCGGCGCCGACGAGGTGCGGGCGCCGTTCTACTCGCACATCCGGTACGACATCGTCCCCGACGCGCACGTCGTCGTGCGCCGTCCCGACGTCGTCATCGTCGAGGGGCTGAACGTGCTGCAGCCGCCGCCGGCGCCCAACGACGTCGCGGTGAGCGACCTGTTCGACTTCTCGATCTACGTGGACGCCGACCTCGAGCACATCGCGCAGTGGTACGTGGACCGGTTCCTGGCGCTTCGTCAGGGCGCGTTCACGAACCCGTCATCGTACTTCAACGTGTTCGCGCACCTCACGGACGACGAGGCGGTCGCGACGGCCATGGGGTACTGGAACGAGATCAACCTGCCGAACCTCATCGAGAACGTGAATCCCACCCGGCACCGGGCGACCCTGGTGCTCAACAAGGGCGCCTCGCACGCGGTGGAGTCGGTGCTGCTGCGCAAGCTCTGACGCACGCCTGGGCCTCCGGCCCCGCCCACCTGGGATACTGACCCCATGGGGACCGAGTCATGACCGTCGCGTGGACGGTCGGGCCGACGCTGATCGTGGCGGCCGTGCTGATCGCGAGCGGCGCGGCCAAGCTGCGTGCGCCCGATGACGCTGCCGGATGGGAGGCGCTGGGGATCCCGGCCGGGCTCCGCCAGTCCTGGCTGATCCGGCTGCACCCGTACGCCGAGCTGCTGCTCGCCGCGGCGCTGATGCTCCTCGGGGGAGCACTGGGGATCGCCGCGGCCGTGGTCGCCGTGCTGCTGTTCGCGGCCTACCTCGTGCTGGTGTGGCGGGCGAAGGGACGCACTCCGGACGCGTCCTGCGCCTGCTTCGGCGCGCGCCGCCCGATCACGACGCGCACGCTGCTGCGCAACGCCTGGCTGCTGCTCGTCGCGCTCGCGTCGCTGCTGACCATCGGATCGGCGCCGCTCTGGGGCGGTGTGATCCGTGCCGCGCTGCTGCAGTGGCCGTGGATCGTGCTGCCGGCGGCCGCCGTGGTCACGTTCTGGCTGATCGGGGATCCCGGATCCGAGGCCCCGGCCGCCGAGCCGAGGCGTGAGCCGGGGGAGGGCGGGGACGGTGAGGGCATCGAGGACTATCTGCGTCTGCGCACCCCCGCCGTCCCCGTGCAGCTCGCGGACGGCACGACGGTGACCCTGCGCGATCTGGCGGCGCGGCAGCCGATCCTGCTGCTCTCGGTCTCGGAGGGCTGCGGATCCTGCACCCCGGTGATCGAGAGCCTGGACGCGTACCGCGCGCTGCTACCCGAGGTGTCGGTGCGGTTCCTGCTGCAGGCGGACCCCGAGCACAGCGCCCTCACGTCGACGGACGAGCCGCAGACCCTGCACGATCCGCACAAGTACTTCGGTCTCTCCCTCGCGGACGTCTGGTTCACGCCCACGGCCGTGCTGCTCGGCGCCGACGGTCTGCTGGCGGGCGGCCCCGTGATGGGGGCAGAGGAGATCGCCGAGTTCGTGGACGACGTCTACGAGAGCCTGCACGGGCGGCCGCCCGCACGCTGAGCTTCCCGCGTAGGCCCGGCCCGATTCGTTCAGCCTCCGTGCAAAAGAGCGCCCGTACCCTTGACCCCATGTGTGGAATCGTCGGATACGTGGGGCCGCGCCCCAGCCAGGACATCCTGCTCGCGGGTCTCGCCCGTCTGGAGTACCGCGGTTACGACTCGGCCGGCATCGCCGTGATCGACGACGCCGGTTCCCTCGGCATGCGCAAGAAGGCCGGCAAGCTGCAGATCCTGCGCGACTCCCTCGCCGACGCGGCGCTGCCCGACGGGACCACCGGCATCGGGCACACCCGGTGGGCGACGCACGGCGGCCCCACCGACGCGAACGCGCACCCGCACCTCGCCGACGACGACCGGCTCGCGCTGATCCACAACGGCATCATCGAGAACTTCGCGCCGCTGCGCGACGAGCTGCTGGCCGAGGGCGTGACCTTCCGCAGCGAGACCGACACCGAGGTCGCCGCAGCGCTGCTCGGCCGCGAGTACCGCCGCACCGGCGACCTGCAGGAGGCGTTCCGCGCCGTCGTGAACCGCCTCGAGGGCGCGTTCACGCTGCTCGCCGTGCACCAGGAGCAGCCGGGCCTCGTGGTGGCCGCGCGCCGCAACTCTCCGCTCGTGATCGGCCTCGGCGAGGGCGAGAACTTCCTCGGTTCCGACGTCGCCGCGTTCGTGGAGCACACCCGCCGTGCGCTCGCGATCGGTCAGGACGAGATCGTCTCGATCACCCCCGGCGCCGTTGCGGTCACCGACTTCGCCGGCAACCCCGTCGAGTCCGAGCCGTTCGAGGTCTCCTGGGACGCCGCCAGTGCCGAGAAGGGCGGCTGGCCGAGCTTCATGGCCAAGGAGGTCGCGGAGGAGCCCGACGCCGTTGCGAACACGATCCGCGGCCGGGTGCAGGGCGACGCCGTCGCGATCCCCGAGCTGGACGGGCTGGACGACCTGTTCCGCGACATCGACCGCGTCATCATCACCGCCTGCGGCACCGCGGCCTACGCCGCCATGGTCGGCAAGTACGCCCTCGAGCAGTGGGCGCGCGTGCCCGTCGACGTCGAGCTCGCGCACGAGTTCCGCTATCGCGATCCGGTGATCGGCGCGCGCACTCTGATCGTCTCGATCAGTCAGTCCGGCGAGACCATGGACACGCTCATGGCGGTCAAGTACGCCCGGGAGCGCGGAGCGCGGACCCTGTCCATCTGCAACACCCAGGGCGCCACGATTCCGCGCGAGTCCGACGCGGTCGTCTACACGCACGCCGGGCCCGAGGTCGCCGTCGCGTCGACCAAGGCGTTCGTCGCGCAGATCACCGCGCTGCTGCTGCTCGGCCTGCACGCCGGTCGTGTGCGCGAGACCCTCGCCGCGGACGAGTCGGCTGCCGCCGTCGCCGAGCTCGAGGCGCTCCCGGCGAAGATCGCCGAGGTCCTCGCGGACGAGCAGGCGCACGTCACGCAGCTGGCCGGCTGGATGGCCGACACCCGCTCGGTGCTGTTCCTCGGCCGCCACGTCGGGTACCCGATCGCGCTCGAGGGCGCGCTCAAGCTCAAGGAGATCTCCTACATCCACGCCGAGGGCTTCGCCGCGGGCGAGCTCAAGCACGGACCGATCGCGCTCATCGAGCCGGGCCAGCCCGTGTTCGTGCTCGTACCGTCGCCGCGGCACTCCGCGCTGCTGCACGCCAAGGTCGTCTCGAACATCCAGGAGATCCGGGCTCGCGGCGCCCGCGTGATCGTGATCGCCGAGGAGGGTGACGCGGCCGTGCTGCCGTTCGCCGACGAGGTCATCCGGATCCCGCTCGCCGGGGCGCTGTTCGAGCCGCTCCTCGCGGTCGTGCCGCTGCAGATCTTCGCGATGGCGCTCGCCACCGCGAAGGGCCTCGACGTCGACCAGCCCCGCAACCTGGCCAAGTCCGTCACGGTGGAGTGAGCGGGGCCGGGGCGCGTCCCGTTCTCAGGACGGATCGGACTTCGGTCGCTCTGCGGTGCGCGAATTCCGCGCTTCGCGAGAATTCATCCTGAGAACGGTCCGAGCCCGACGGTCGCTGACCGGTCCACGCTCGCCCGGGCGGACCGCGGCCGGATCCGGGCGCGCGGATCCTGCCGGGTAGGCTGAATCGGTGATCATCGGCACCGGCATCGACCTCGTGGACATCCCCCGGTTCGAGCGCACGGTGGCGCGCACGCCGCGCTTGATGCAGCGGCTGTTCGCACCGTCGGAGCAGACCCTGCGGCTCGCATCGCTGGCCGCCCGGTACGCCGCGAAGGAGGCGCTGATCAAGGCGCTCGGCGGATCCGACGACGTGCACTGGACCGAGATCGAGATCGCCTCCGAGCCGTCAGGACGCCCGTACTTCGTGCTGTCCGGCAGCACGGCCGCCGTCGTCGCCGCCCGCGGGATCACCACCCTGCATCTCTCGCTCACGCACGATGCCGGCCTCGCCGCCGCGCACGTGGTCGCCGAGGCACGCGAGCCGGGATCCGGATCCGTCGGCGCCCCCTCTGCGCATCGAGGCCCCCTCGCCGGTGCGCACCTCAGCGGGGGCGCGGATGCTGCAGGGGGGTCTCGACAGGATCCGCCGGGGGCTGAAGGCATCGCCGAGCCGGGATCCGGATCGGGGTCCAGATCGGATCACGGACCCGGATCCACGGGGGAGGGCTCGGCATGACCGCTCCGCTGCGGGAAGCGACGATCGACCTGGACGCGATCAGCGACAACACCCGCCACCTGCGCCGGCTCACCGGCGTCGACGTCATCGGCATCGTGAAGGCGAACGCCTACGGCCACGGCGCGGCGGACGCCGCGGTCGCCGCGCTCGCCGGCGGCGCATCGCGGCTCGGCGTGGTCTCGATCGAGGAGGCCGTCGAACTGCGGCGGCAGGGTGTGACCGCGCGGATCCTGGCCTGGCTGCACGCGCCGGGCCGTCGCTTCGACGACGCGGCCGAGGCCGGGATCGAGCTCGGGATCTCGTCGTTCGCGCAGCTCGAGGCGGCAGCGGCGGCCGGATCCGGTCGCCACCCGGTCGCGGTGCACCTCAAGTTCGAGACCGGGCTGAGCCGCAACGGGATCGCGCCGGCGGATGCCGAGAAGGTGCTCGCGGAGGCGGCGCGGCTGGAGCGCATCGGCCGGATCCGCGTCGTCGGCCTGTTCAGCCATCTCTCCAACGCCTCTCCAGAAGACGACAGGGCCGCGCTCGCCGCGTTCGACACCGCGTGCGCGCTGGCCGAGTCGTTCCGGATCCGGCCGGAGCTCCGTCATCTCGCCGCGACCGCCGCCGCGATCGACCTCCCGGAGACGCGGCTCGACGCGGTGCGCATCGGGATCGGGCTGTACGGTCTGAGCCCGTTCGACGACCGCAGCTCGGGCGATCTGGGCCTGCGGCCCGCGATGACCCTGCGCGGCGCGGTCGCGGCCGTGCGCCGCGTTCCCGCCGGGACCGGCGTGTCCTACGGGTACGACCACCGCACGGCGGCGGAGACGACGCTCGCGCTCGTCCCGCTCGGCTACGCGGACGGAGTGCCGCGGCAGGCCTCAGGGCGCGGGCCCGTGCAGATCGGCGGTCGCCGTTTCGCCGTCGCCGGGAGGATCGCGATGGACCAGTTCGTCGTGGACGTCGGCGACGCGTCCGTCGCGGTGGGGGACGAGGTCGTGCTGTTCGGGGATCCCGCGCTCGGCGTGCCGTCCGCCACCGACTGGGCCCGTGCGGCCGGCACGATCAACTACGAGATCGTGACCAGGATCGGGCCGAGGGTGCCGCGCCGGAGCGTGTCGTGACCGCGCTCGACGACCTCGTCGGACGCCACGAGGTGCGCACCGCCGACGACATGGAGGCGCTCGGCCGCGCCATCGGGGCCGACCTCGTCGCGGGCGACCTGCTGATCCTCACCGGCCCGCTCGGCGCGGGCAAGACCACCTTCACGCGGGGCCTGGCCGAGGGCCTGGGCGTGCGCGGGCCCGTGCAGAGCCCGACGTTCGTGATCGCCCGCACCCACCCGTCTCTGGTCGGCGGTGCGCCGCTCGTGCATGTGGACGCGTACCGGCTCGGATCCGCCGCCGAGCTCGAGGACCTGGACGTCGACGTCCGCGGATCGGTCGTCGTGGTCGAGTGGGGCCGGGGCATGGCGGAGGAACTCGCGGACTCGTGGTGGGACATCGAGCTGGAGCGCCCGGTCGGCGCCGCGGGCGACGCGGACGCCCCCGACGAGGAGCTCGACGCGGACGCCCCGCGGGTCCTGACCGTGACGCGCGCCGGTCGCTGATCCACAGACCCCCGCACCCGATCTCGCCTTGTCGATAGGATGCCCGTCAGGGGGGCCGTCCGTGCGCCGCCGCGCACGAATGAAGAGACATACATGACCGAAGACGACGCAACGACGCACATCGCCGTCATCATCGAGGACGATCCGGACGTCCGCTCCCTGCTCGTCGAGGTGTTCGCCGCCGCCGGATTCCGCACGATCCCGACCGGGTCCGGCCCTGACGGGATCGCCGCCGTCGCGGAGCACGACCCGATCATCACGACACTCGACGTGAACCTGCCCGGGATCGACGGCTTCGAGGTGGCGCGGCGGATCCGCCGGATGAGCACGACGTTCATCATCATGCTCTCCGCGCTCGGCGAGGAGTCGGACGTGGTGCTCGGGCTCACCTCCGGCGCGGACGAGTACCTGGTCAAGCCGTTCCGGCCACGCGAGCTCCGGGCCCGCATCGAGGCGGTGCTGCGGCGTCCGAGGGCTCAGCCGCCGGCTCGCCAGGAGGCGGAGGCACGCTCCCGCCCCGACGCCGGTCCCGCCCCGGTGGCGGCCCGGAACCCGTCGACGGCTGTGCCGCGCTCGGGCGCCGGAGACGACGACACGGGCGCGGCGGGGCAGTGGCGCCGGCACCGCGACATCGCGCTGGATCCCGCCACGCACACCGTGCTGGTGGCGCAGCAGGAGGTCGAGCTGACGCCCACCGAGTTCGCGCTGCTGGCGACGCTGCTCGAGTCGAAGCGCCGGGTCCGCAGCAAGGCGGATCTCACGCTCGTGCTGCGCGGCGACGGGTTCGGGACGTCGTACCAGGTCGGCGAACCGGACAAACGCGCGATCGAGGCGCACATGGCGAACCTGCGACGCAAGATCGGCGACAGCACGTCCGAGCCGCGCTACATCGAGACCGTGCGCGGGGTGGGCTATCGCCTCACCCCGCACAGCGGTGGCGCGTCGTCGGTCCCCGCCTGACACGCTCTTCTCCTGGCCCGCGAGCCCGTTTCTTCTCGTGTCCGGCGCAGGCCCGAACCTGCACCGGAGGTCCGCTGGATCCCAGAGCCGACATCCGCGCGGGGCAGGGTCCTCGTCGCGGCGTCGGCACGCGAGCGGGCCGGCCCTCCCGCTCGGCGGCCGCAACGGGTCCGGCGCTCTGCAGGAGGAAGGCGGCACCCCGTCCGGAATCGCGCCCCGGGGGGTGGGACGGGCATCCGGGTGAGGTGGTCGCCTTCCCTTCCCGATGCTAGGCGGCGGCGGAACCCGGGGCGAGGGCCTTCAGCCGCTCTTTGGATAACCTTGCGGAAGAGTTGAGCGAGGGAGGTGCGCGGTGTCCCGCAGGACGTCCATCTGGCGTTGGCAGCTCATCTTCATCGGCACCGTGGTCGCGGTCGCCGTGCTCGTGGTCGCGCTGAAGCCGATCATCTTCGCGGCTCCCCTGTTCGGGGCTGGGCTGCTGCTCGCGATGCTGACCACGATCGTGGTCCTGCTGCTGCCGTGGGACCGGATCCCGGTCGCCGGTGTGCTGGTGGTGCCGGTGATCGACATCCTCGCGATCGGTCTGACCACCCAGGCTCCCGACATCCGCCTCAGCTTCCTGTGGGTGATCCCGATCGCCTGGATCGCGAGCTACTACTCGATGATCGCGGTCGTGGGCGGGATCGCGCTCAGTGCGGCGAGCCTGCTCACGGTCGGCAATCAGAGCGGCGTGCTCTCCGACGTCGTGCTGCGCATGCTGATCACGGCCCTCGCCCTCGGATTCCTCGGCACCACGATCCACCTCGGGATGCGCCGGGCGCGGGCCGCGCGCCGGCTGCTGCGACGCCGCTCGGAGCAGATCGATCAGGCGGCGCGGCGCGCGCAGACGCACGAGCGCCGGGTCACCCAGATCATCGACGCGCTCGACATCGCGCTGGTCGCCGTGGGGGCGGACGGCAGGATCCTCAAGATGAACGACGCCTACCGCCGGCTGTACGGCGTGGGCGGGACAGACGGCGCGCTCCCGGCTCCGGCCGTGGAGTACGACGATCGCGAGGGCGAGCCGGTCCCCGTCGACCGGACCGTGCTGGCGCGTGCGGCGCGCGGTGAGACGATCGCGGGGGAGCGGGCCTGGCTGTTCGATGCGCACGGGAGCTGGCGGGCGCTCGAGGTGGGCACTCAGCCGATCGCGAGCGACCTCGACGAGGACCGCGCCGTCCTGGTGGTGATCGAAGACGTCACCGAGGTGCTGGAGCTGGCCGAGGAGCGCCGCCTGATGTCCGCGATCCTGAACCACGAGCTGCGCAACCCGCTCACCGCGATCGTCGGACACGTCGACCTGCTGCTCGAGCGCCCCGATCTGCCGCCGCGTGCAGCGGACCAACTGCGCATCGTCGCCAGCGCCGGCGAGCGCATGCAGGGGCTGGTGACGACCGCGCTGGACGCCTCCCGTCCCCGCGCCCGCGTGCTGTCGGAGCCGGTCGACCTGCGCACCCTGGTGGACGCGTCGGTGTCGTCCTTCCTGCCGACCGCCACGGCGAACCGGTTGCAGGTGCAGGTGGCAGGGGCGGAATCCCTGCTCATCTCCGGCGACGCGTTCCGGCTGCGCCAGGCCATCGACAACCTGCTCAGCAACGCCGTGAAGTACACCGGGGCCGGCGGATCCATCTGGATCCGGCTCAGCCGGACCGGCGAGGGCCTCGCCGAGCTCACGATCGAGGACACCGGGACCGGCATGACCGCCGCCGACCTGGAGCGCCTGTTCCAGCCCTACTTCCGCTCGGAGCGCGCGACCAGCAGCGGGGTGTCCGGCACCGGGCTCGGCATGGTCGTGGTGCGCGACATCGTGACCGCGCACGGCGGCACCATCGACGTGAGCAGCGAACCGGGTGCGGGCACCCGCATGTGCGTGCGGCTTCCCCGCCGCGCGGAAAGGAGCTCAGCCGCATGATGCATCTCGCCGGGCCTGCCGGCATCACGGTGAACCCCGAGGCCACCCTGGTGGCCCTGGTCACGCTGTCGACCGCGTTCGTGTTCGGGCTCGCGCTGCTGCCGCGCCCGAGCAGGGCGACGGTGACCTGGTCCGCCGGGTTCGGGCTCGCGATGATCGCCACCTACATGTGGGTGGCGGCGGTCCAGTTCGACAGTCCCGAGTTGCGCGCGCTGTCCTCGGGGCTGATCGTGTGCTTCGAGCCGCTGCTCTGGGTCGGCCTGCGCTACCACGCGGGCAAGCGGCCGTTCTGGCCGCCCGCGGCGCTGTTCGTCCTCATCGCGCCCACGGCCCTCGTGCTGGCGGCGAACACGGACGCGTATCCGGCGGTGTTCCGCATCGTGTTCTCCGCCGGGGCCGTGTTCGCGGGGCTCGTGGCGTGGGATCTGCTGCGGCTCAGGCTCCGCTCGCGGGACGTGGTGCTTCCGCTGGTGCTGGTGTCGTCGGCCTTCATCGTCGTCGCGCTGTTCGCCCTCGTCGCGGCGGCGGCAGGCGTCGGCTCCGCCCCGGGCGACGAGCTCAGCATGCTCCGGGACATCAACGGGGTGGGGATCCAGCTCACCAGCGTCTGCGCCGCGATGACGATCGTGATGCTGGCGCGCGGCGGGACCCCCGCCCGCGGACAGCGGAGGTCGAGAGCCGATCAGGTCGCGCGGGAGGGACTGCGTGCGCGGCTGGCGAGGGCCGCCGAGCGGCGGGAGGCGGGCTGGTCGCTGCTCGACATCCGCCTCGACGACCCGGCCGATCTGCTGGAGGCGTCGGGGCACGCGGTGTTCGCGAGCATCGTCGACGCGTTTCATCGGCACGTCCGCGACGCGCTGCCCGCGGCGGCCGATCTGGTCCGGATCTCCGACGCCAGGGCCCTCGCCCTGATCCCGGGCGGAGATGAGGCGGTGCAGCAGCAGCTGCGCGGGCTGCTGGAGCGCGTGTCCACGATCGAGGACGACGGAAGGCACGCCTCGATGCGCGTCTCCGCGAGCGTGGGCTGGGCGGGCGCGGTCGCCGCGGACTACGATCTCGAACTGCTGACGGAGGCCGCCGCCGACGCAGCGAAGACCGCACGCGACCGCGGCGGCGACCGGTGGGAGCGCGCGTCCGCACGCCCGGCGGCTAACCTGGAAGGGTGATTCTGGGCGTCGACACCTCCCTGGGCACGGCCGTCGGGCTGATCGCCCGCGACGGGCGCACCGTCGCCGAGGCCGCGAGCGGGGAGCCGCTCGGTCATGCCGAGATCATCGGCACGCTCCTGGAGCGGGTGCTCGCCGAGGCGGCCGAGGCCGCCGAGCAGGATCCGGTCGCGCACGTCGCAGCGGGCATGGGGCCCGGGCCGTTCACCGGCCTGCGGATCGGGATCGCGGCTGCGCGCACGTTCGCGCTGGGCCGGGGGATCCCCGTCGTCCCGGTGCCCAGCCACCACGCGGCGGCGCTCGCCGTCATCGAGGAGGAGTGCCTGTCGGAGCCGTTCGCGATCCTCACCGACGCCCGCCGTCGTGAGACCGCGGTGACCGTGTACGAGGGCATCGACGTCGACGGCATCCCGCATGCGGTGGTGGACACCGTGCTCGTGCCGCGCGACGAGGTCGACGCCCGCCTCGGCGCCCTGCGCCGCATCGACGTGACCGCTGTCTCCGCTACAGCGCTGGCCCGAGTCGCCCGGCGCGCCCTCGCCGCCGGCCGCACCCTCACCGGATCCGAGCCGATCTATCTGCGCGCCCCGGACGCCCGTCCTTCCGCCGCCGTGAAGCGGGTGGGATCGTGATCCGCGACGCCACCGCCGCCGACCTCGACGGGATCATGGACATCGAGCGCCGGTCATTCCCGACCGACGCGTGGAGCGCCGAGATGATGGCAGCCGAGCTGTCCGGCCCGCACAGCCGCTACGTGGTCGACGTCGAGCCGGAAGGCGAGCGCGAGCGCATCGTCGGCTACGGCGGCGTGCGGGCGCTGCGGGGCTCCACGGACGCCGACATCCAGACCATCGCCCTCGACGCCGGCTATCGCGGATCCGGGCGCGGCAGAGCGCTGCTGCACGTGCTGCTCGCCGAGGCCGAGGAGCGCGGCGCGGCGGATGTGTTCCTCGAGGTCCGTGCGGACAACCCGATCGCCGAGGGCCTGTACGCCTCGGAGGGGTTCGTCGAGATCGGCCGCCGCCCGGGCTACTACCAGCCGGACGACGTCGACGCCATCGTGATGAAGCTCGACCTGCGCGGCCGCGCGAAGCCNGGACCGGCTTCGCCACAACACCGGACGAGGGCAGGAGTGCAGGGCGATCCCGCCGGATCCGTCCTGCCGGGCGAGCCTCTCGTGCTCGGGATCGAGACGAGCTGCGACGAGACCGGTATCGGCATCGTCCGCGGACGCACCCTGCTGTCCAACACGATCGCCTCGAGCATGGCCGAGCACGCCCGCTACGGCGGCGTCGTGCCCGAGGTCGCCGCCCGTGCGCACCTCGAGGAGCTGCAGCCGTCGATCGAGCAGGCGCTCGCCGAGGCCGGCGTCCGCCTCGATGACCTCGACGCGGTCGCGGTGACCAGCGGACCCGGCCTCGCCGGCGCGCTCATGGTCGGCGTGGGCGCCGCGAAGGGCCTCGCCGTCTCGCTCGGCAAGCCGCTCTACGCGGTGAACCACCTGGTCGGGCACATCGCCGCCGACATCCTCACGCCCGACTCCGCGCCGCTCGAGTACCCGACGATCGCCCTGCTCGTCTCGGGCGGGCACACCTCGCTGCTGCACGTGCGCGACCTCACCACGGACGTCGAGCTGCTCGGCGAGACCGTCGACGACGCGGCGGGAGAGGCGTTCGACAAGGTGGCCCGGATCCTCGGCCTGCCCTACCCGGGTGGCCCGGAGATCGACCGCGCCGCCGCGAGCGGAGATCCGACCGCGATCCGCTTCCCGCGCGGGCTCTCCCGGGCCTCCGACCAGGAGAAGCACCGCTACGACTTCTCCTTCTCGGGGCTGAAGACCGCCGTCGCGCGCTGGATCGAGCGCGAGCAGGCGGAGGGACGCGAGATCCCCGTGGCCGATGTGGCGGCGAGCTTCCGCGAGGCCGTGGTCGACGTGCTGGTCACCAAGGCGCTGGCAGCCTGCGCCGATCGCGGGGTGCCGCGGCTGCTGCTCGGCGGCGGCGTGATCGCGAACCGCCGGCTGCGCGAGGTCGCCCTCGAGCGCGCCTCCGCCGCCGGGGTGACGGTGCGGATCCCGCCGCTGTCGCTGTGCACCGACAACGGCGCGATGATCGCCGCGCTCGCCGCCGAGCTGATCGCGTCGGGCCGGCGCCCGTCGACCCTCGCGTTCGGCGCCGACTCCACCCTGCCGGTGACCGAGATCCAGGTCGCGGAGCACGCCGCGGCGGAGGCCGCCGCCGAGGTCGGATGATGGCCACCCACGAGACGGATCCTGACCGCTACCACCGGCTGCCGACCGGGCCGACCCCGGTGCGCGTGGAGAGCGGGCCGCAGCTGGACAACGAGGGCTCCGTGGTCCAGGACACCGCGTGGGAGCCGACCGTCGGGACCGACGCGATCCCCGTCGTCGAACCTCGCCTCGCGCCCTGGGCCCTGCTGTCCGCGATCGTCGCGCTGTTCGCCTCGCTCTTCGTCGGGTGGGGCATCCCCGTCGCGATCATCTCGGTGATCGCCGCCATCATGTCGCTGCGCCGGCCGCAGGAGAACCGGGAGATGTGCATCTGGGCGCTCGTGCTCGGATCCGTCGCCATCCTCTACAGCGCGGGCTGGCTGGTCTGGGCCGCCTATCGATTCGGCTGGCTCGGCTAGCCTCCGGTTCGGTAGCCTCGGCCCATGACGGGCGAGGAGCAGGAGCGGCGCGAGCTGGAGCGCCGCGCTTACGGCAGGGACGGGCCAGGGCTGACCGCCGCCGAGGCGGCCCGGCTCACAGACCTGCGCCGGGTGCCGCTCCCTGACGCCGAACCGCCGGTCCCCGCCCCGGCCTCGGTCCCAGAGCACCCCTCCCCGGTCCCTGAGCACCCCTCCCCGGTCCCTGAGCACCCCTCCCCGGTCCCTGAGCCTGTCGAAGGGGCCCCGCGCCATCCTCACGGCCCGTTCGCCGGTCTCCGCCTCTCCTCCTGGCTCGCCACCGGCCGCTGGAGGCGCCCGCGCTACCTCATCGGCGCAGTCGCGCTGCTGCTCCTCTGCGGCGTCGCCGTCGGCGTCGCCATCCCGCGTCCGCCCGACATCGGCCTCGGGCTGCGGTCGGGGGAGGCCGAACGCCGCGACGCGATCGCGAAGGGTCAGGACTACGACCCGGGCAGCGTCGAGCTGCTGGACCGTTCCGACTCCGTGCTGCTGTGGACGGCGACGTTGTCGCATGGCGGGTATCGCTGCGCCATCCTGGACGCCCCCGGCCTCCCGCAGCAGAAGGAGTGCCAGGCTCGCGAGCAGTGGCGGCAGAACCCGTACGCGCTTCAGGCTCATCTGGATCTGCCGGCCGAATCCGCCGAGCCAGGGCGTCGTGTCGCCTACGGCGGGACGATCTTCTCCTCCGGCAACGGCCTCGTCGGCGGATTCATCATGCGGTGGGAGGCGACCCCGCAGGAGGTGAATCAGGGGATGACCGACGAAGAGCTCGCCGCATCGGCGCGGATCGCGAGGGAACAGCACATCGAGACCCTGTCGATCGCCGGACGCTGGCGGGAGCTCGTGATCTGGCGCGGTTACGCGGACAACGGGTCTTCGCGCTGCCTCATCGTCGAGGCGCCGGAGCTGCACAAGGCCTGCGCAGCGAATTCCTTCACCGTCAGCAGTCCGTCGGACACCGTCGAGGACCCGTCGCTCACGATCGGGCTGCCCGCCACCGACACGCGTCCCTCGGCTCGCATCGAGCTGCGGACACCGCTGTACGCGGCGGAATACCTCGTCATCGTCGAGAACGCGGACGTAGGCGACGGGGGACTGTTCCCGTCCCGCTGATCCGCCCCGGCGTCACACCCGATCGGCGAGGATCGCGTGCCGCTTGTCGCCGACGCGCACCAGGATCAGCGTCGCCTCGGCGGATCCGCGCAGTACGAGCTTCTTCCGGAACGCGGCGGGGTCCACGTCGACGCCGCGCTTCTTGATCTCCAGGCGTCCGATGCCGGCCTTCTTCAGGGCGGCTCCGATCGCCTTCGGGCTCATCGGCAGCACCTCGCGGACGCGGAACGAGGCCGCGAACGGGCTCCCGGCCGGGGCGTCCGAGGTCAGGTAGGCGATGTGCGGATCGAGCATGCCGGCGTCGATGCTCCGGGCGAGGTCGCCGATCAGACGGGCGCGGATCACCGCGCCGTCCGGCTCGTGCAGGTACGCGCCGAGCGGGCGGACGTCCGCATCCTCCGCGTCCGCAGGAGCGGTCAGCTCGTGCGCGCGGTCGCCGCGGATCACCAGCGCCGCCCGCCGCACGTTCTCCCGGGCCAGCGCCCCGGACCACAGCACGAGCTCGACGACGTCGCCGTCCGCGCTGACCCACTGCGCCTCGACGTCGGCCGGGATCGCGTCGCGGTCGTGCGCGGGGCCGAGCTTGATGCCGGTCGGGATCCGCTCCGCGAGAGCGAAGGCCCACGCGAGCGAGGGCGAGTAGTCGCCGGCCGAGACGCGACGCGTCTCGGTGTGCCCGGAGGTGCGCCGGGCGGGGTCCAGCCACACGCCCTCGGTCGGCCTTCCGGACCCTGAGCCGGTCGAAGGGTCCGGTGCGTGATCCTCGGCGAGCCCGTGCCGCACCTCGGCGTCGGATCCGAACGGCGCGAGGTTGTACGCCGCCAGTGCGGCGGTGACCTCATCGGCGTCCACCGCGGTCACGCGGATCCCCGCTCCGGCGAACGCGAGCGCGTCGCCGCCGATCCCGCAGCCGAGATCGGACACGTGCGTGATCCCCGCCGCGCGCATGCGGCCGGCGTGGCGGGCGGCGACGCTCAGGCGCGTGGCCTGCTCGAGGCCTGCCCTGGTGAACAGCATGCGTCCGCCGAACTGGCCGAACTTCGCCGTCGCCTTGGTGCGCAGCCGTGCTTGGCCGACCACCGCCGAGACGAACTCGGGGGAGTGCCCCTCGGCGCGCAGCCGCATGACCGCGCGGGCGGCCGCGTCGGTGGACTCGATGGGCCCGAGGTCGTCGAGCATCCGCAGCGCCTCCGGCGTCAGCAGCACTCGCAGTTCGCTCATATCCACACGGTCCAGGCTATCGACGTCGCGGCACGGCCCGACGCGGACGGAGGGCACGTGAGCACGACCACGGCGGCCGAGGACGAGTGGGTGCGGCGGATCGGCCCGGAGGCGGCGAAGATGCGGCGTGCGCGGGCGCGACTGCGGATCTGGGCCTGGTGTCTGGTACCGGTAGGCGCGGCGATCACTGTCGCGGGCATCGCCTTCGCTGCCGCACGCGGGATGACGCAGAGCGCGCAGAGCGTCCTTGCGGTCGCGCTGACGCTCGGCTTCTTCGTGCTGTCCGCTGCGCTGTTCTGTGCGTTGAAGGCGAGACAGCAGCTCTTCGCGATGCGCGGCGCCGCGATGAGCTTTGCGAACGCCCGGGATCCGCACGTCGCCGACAGTGAACCGACGGGCCGGCTTTCCGGTGGTGCGACGCTCGACGTCGGGGTGCGCGAGCGGGGCGATCGGCCGCACCCCGCCGTGCTCGTCACGGAAGGATGGACCCCCGATGGGATCCGTCCGATACTCCCCGGGAGAACCGCGCGGGAATGGTTCCGTCTCGCGGCCATCTTCGGGATCGGATTCGGAGCCACGATCACCATCGGTGCCGCGCCGCTCGCCGTCGCGGCCTTCCACCATGTCTGGATCGGGGTCGTGATCGTGATTTCCATCGCTGGGTTCTTCCTGGTTGCAGCCAGCGTGATCGCGATCCTCGGGGGCCGGAAGCTGGGTGCGGAGTACGCGCACGGCTATTCCACGAACATGCCCGACGGCGGGTACCGCGGGGTGAACGACTTCCGAACCGATGTCGATCTGGTTGACGCGAAGACGGGTCGTCTGTTGCGCCGTGCCGGAGATCCGCCCCTCGATCAGCATGATTATTTCGGCCGGATCCGCGAGATCCGTTCATCTCACCCGGACGCGACTCCGGAGTACCTGACTCGAGACGGACGGAGGAGTCGGTGAGCACGACCACGGCGGTCGAGGACGTGTGGGTGCGGCGGATCGGCCCGGAGGCGGCGAAGATGCGGCGTGCGCGGGCGCGACTGCGGATCTGGGCCTGGTCGCTGATTCTTGTGACGTTCGCGACGTACGCGGCGCTGGTCGGAGTCATCGCCGATGTCCGCCGCGTGGGGCACGACTTCACTGTGGTCCTTCTGCCGGTGTTCCTCGGCGCGTTCACGCTCCTCGGTGCGATCGTCTGCGGCGCGCTGGCGCGCAGCATGAGGTTCCGCATGGAGGGTGCCGCCCTGGCCGCGCTCCGTCCCACGGTGAGCGACGCGTCGCCCCTGGAGATCCGGAATGCGCTGCGCCGAGCCGATCGCTTCGACGGGTGGGTGCGCGAGCGCGGCGCCGGCGCCCCGCGAGCGGCTTCATCGGTTGCCGCCTCGTCCGCCGTCGAGCCATGGCGGCCCGACGTCTCCCGACGCCTCCTTCCCGGACGGACGTCGTTCCAGTGGTTTCGGCTGGCGTGGGGAATGCTCGTCGCCGCGGCACCGCTCATGATGGTCGTCATGCTGACCGCTCTCATCCTGCGTCGGCTTCCCGGCGGGCCGGTCATCGGGCTCGTACTCTGGTGTCTTCTGCCCGCCTGGATGCTGCTCACTCTCGGCTGCTCGATCATCGGGCAGGTGCGGCAGGCCGCGGAGTATCGCGCGGGTTACCGCACGGCAGTGGCGCGGACGAGATCGGGTGCGATCATCGACGATCGCACCGGGGTCGACCTGGTGGATCCGAAGACCGGTTTCGTGATCCGGCCTGCATGCGCCCCGTCGCTCAACCGCGCGACCTACGATGCGCGGATCCGCGAGATCCGTGCGGCCCACCCCGACGCGATACCGCAACGCCTCGGTTGACGTCTTCGCAACCCGGCCGCAGTGTCGCCCGGCTGGCACTCGCATTGCATGAGTGCCAGCGTTGTGCCTAGACTGTCGTTAGCACTCTCGGGCTGAGGGTGCTAACCAGTCTTGAACCGTCAAGAAAGAGGTAGACCGTGTCGGTTTCCATCCAGCCGCTCGAGGACCGCATCGTCATCAAGCAGGTCGAGGCCGAGCAGACCACCGCGAGTGGCCTGGTCATCCCCGACACTGCGAAGGAGAAGCCCCAGGAGGGCGAGGTCGTGGCCGTGGGCCCCGGCCGCATCGACGACAACGGCAACCGCGTCCCGCTCGACGTGAACGTCGGCGACCGCGTGCTCTACAGCAAGTACGGCGGCACCGAGGTGAAGTTCGGCGGCGACGAGTTCCTCGTGCTGTCGGCTCGCGACGTGCTCGCGGTGGTCGTGCGCTGAGCGCCCACTGACGCCTCGAAGGCCCGGATGCCCCGAGCGGGTTCTAACGGTGGTCGCAACACCCCGAGTTTCGGGAGGTTGCGACCACCGTGTCGTTTTCAGAGGAGCAGGATCAGCGTCGGGCTGAGTTCTTCGCGTTGTTGAGTTCGGTGGGCAGTGTCTCGCTGGCAGCGCGGGAGTTGGGCATCAACCGCAACACGGCGTTCGGCTGGGCGAGGAAGGGTGGGTTCCGCTCTGGAGGGAAGTACCCCGCCCGCCCGGATCCACGTCGTGACGAGTTCGCGCGATTGCGGGCGGAGGGCATGTCGCGACGGGACGCTGCTGCCAGGGTCGGCATCCATGAGCGGACAGCCGAGGACTGGGACCATGGGGTTCGCAAGTCGCGGAACTCGCGGTTCTACCCGGACGGGCGGCGGGTGGATTACGCGACCGGGCGGGTCACGATGGAGACCATGGAAAGTCCACCACCCCTGGTTCCGGAACAGATCGGGTCCAGGTTGTTGTCCCTGATCGAGCGGGAGAAGATCGCGGATCTGCACCGGGCTGGTCTGTCGTTGCGCGCGATCGGGCGGGAGCTGGACCGACCGGCGTCCACGATCAAACGTGAGCTCGATGCGCACACGACCGATGGTCGGTATCTGCCGCACGGTGCGCACCGGGCAGCCGCCGCGGCGCGGGCGCGGCCGAAGCCGGGGCTTCTGGTCCAGCCTGGTCGGCTGAGGGACTACGTCGCGGCCGGTCTGCGAGAACAATGGTCTCCGGAGCAGATCCGCAACCGGATCCGCGAGGACCATCCTGACGATGAGGGCATGCGAGTGAGCACGGAGACGATCTACCAAGCCATCTACGTCCAAGCGCGCGGCGGCCTGAAACGCGAAATCACCGATGCTTTGCGCACCGGGCGGACCCGCCGCAAACCGCACCGGTCGCCGGAGCACCGCACCAGCCGGTTCGTCGATCCGATGGTGATGATCAGCGACCGCCCCGCGGAGGTCGAGGACCGCGCCGTCCCCGGGCACTGGGAAGGGGACCTGATCACCGGGGAACTGAACAAATCCGCGATCGTCACGCTCGTCGAACGCACCACCCGTTACGTGATGCTCGGGCACCTCCCCGGCGGGGACCACACCGCCGAGACCGTCCGTGATGTTCTCGTGGGCCTGATCGGCACCCTGCCGGAGCACCTGCGCGGGTCGTTGACCTGGGACCAGGGCGCGGAGATGGCCGGCCACAAAGCGTTTCGGATCGCGACCGGTGTCCCGGTCTACTTCTGTGATCCCGCATCGCCCTGGCAGCGCGGGTCGAACGAGAACACCAACGGACTGCTGCGGCAGTACTTCCCCAAGAGCACGGACCTGACCGTCTACGGGCCCGAGGACCTCGAACACGTCGCCCAGAAACTCAACCGCCGCCCACGCAAAACGCTCGGCTGGAAAACTCCAGCCGAGCGTCTGCTAGAACTTGTCTAGTTCAATCGGTGTTGCGACGACCCCTTGAATCCGCC
>NZ_JBQEOZ010000011.1:0-126613 GCF_052045495.1 Microbacterium sp. 22242
GACGCAACGCCGCGGCGAAGACCGTGTCGAAGAACGCACCGCCCTCGTCGTCGAACACCACGCTCCCGCGCCGTGCACCCTCCGGATCGAGCCAGGTGCGGAACGCCCGCCGCTCATACCGCACCCGGGCACGCTCCTCAGCACCGACCGGATCCATCAAGTCCCGCACGCACCGCGCGTGTGCAAGCAGTTCCTCCACCGTGAGGCGCGGCGCCTCGTCCACCAGCTGCCCCGCCGCGGTCGACCACGCATCCTCGCACCCACCCGGAGGCTCGCCCAGCCCACGACGGATCCCATCGAACTGCGCCGACGTCAACCACCCCGCCCGCAACGCCGCACGCAACGCCTCGAACCACGGCAACACCGGATCCGGCCCCGGACGCGGCGTCGGATCCTCCTCCGCGGCTTGCGCCCCGGAACCGGCCCCGTCCTGCGCCCCTGGATCCGCCGCACCCTCAGGCTCCGGATCCTCCGCTCGCTCGGACTCCGAGTCGATCCCCTCATCAAGCAGCGCCTCCCCCACCCGCACCCGCCGGGACGCCTCCGCCTTGCTCACACCGCCGAGCTTCTGCACCAGCGACGCCGCAGACCGATGTCCCAGCCGCTGCGCCAGCCCTTCATGCCCCGCCCGCCACGACGACCGCGCGTGAATCACCCCGGCCTCGATCGCCTGCAACTGTTCGATCAGCGCCCCGATTTCCGCGGTCTCTCCGAACGCCGTCACGAGATCGGCGTCGCTCAAAGTGACGATCACGGCCTGCGCATCCTCGACGCCCGCACCTGCGCCGAGCCGACCCCAGAGGGTCGGGATCAGCGCAGCGATCGCATCGAAGGAAGCCATACCCCATGCTCTCAGCCACCACCGACATTCGAACATTCATCCACAATCGAATTGGCGGATCCAGATCACGAACCGGTAACGAAATCTTCGCCGCTCGCTCGCACTACGGTGGTCAGATGACCACCCCCGACTTCGTCCTCGCGCTCCGAGAGCATGTGGGCCACGCCCCGCTGAACCTCGTCGGCGTCACCGCGATCGTGTTCCGCGACGAGAAGGTGCTGCTCGGCAAGCGCGCGGACAACGGCGTCTGGCAGGCGATCTCCGGGATCGTCGAACCGGGCGAGGAGCCCGCCGACACCGCCGTGCGGGAATGCCTCGAGGAGGCCGGCGTGGCGGTGAAGGTCGAGCGCCTGGCGCTGGTGCAGCAGCTCCCGCGGGTGACGTACGCCAACGGTGACCAGGTCGACTACCTGGATCTGGTGTTCCGCTGCACCTGGGTCGCAGGTAAGCCGCATCCGGTCGATGGGGAGCTCACGGAGGTGGGCTTCTACGACCTCGCCGCGATGGGCGATATCGACGACGCTCACGTGCGCAAGATCGCCCTCGCCATGGCGGAGGACGATCCTGCGCACTTCCGCGGNCAAGACTGACGCCTACTTCTCCGGGAGTTTCACCGAATCGGGGAGCGCATCGACGACGGTCGTCGTGACTTTCTTGACTCTGTCCGGGATGTCGCCGGCGACGCCGGATTTCGTCCCCTGCGTCTCCGCCAGCTCCGCGATGTAGCCCTGCGCGGTGTCGATCACGATCGACCTCGGTCGGTCGTTCCCCTCCTCATAGTGGCTGAGGGTCACCAGGTCGCCATCGCGGTTCTCCACGCGAAGACCAGGGATCAGCGCGATCGCCCGGAAGAAGGCGGCGCGAAGGTCGGCCGGCATGAGATTCACGGTGTCGGGATCTTCCAGGCTCGACAGCACCCATGCATCGGCGGCGTTTCCCGTCATGCCGGATGGCCGGCGCAACCAATCCAGGAGAGCCGCAGGATCGCGCGGCATCTCGGCATAGTGGGGCCGATAGCTGTCCAGATAGAACACGGTCCCCGGAGCCGGACCGCTCCCGTCCGTTGTCGCACCACCGCGCGACGGATCAGTGCTCTGCGTTCCTGTCACACCCCCTGGCATCACCCAGACTCGGCCGACCATGTCCTGACCCAAGCCATAAGCTTCCGGGGAGTTTCGGACCTCCTGCTCGACCTCGGCACCCCTGGGGCCGAATCTCGCCACAATGCTCTTCGGGCCATACACGTAGAGCCAGTCTGCAGCGCGGTCAGCGGGGACGTAAACCGTCTCCATCTCCTGGATCTGCAACGCCGCATCACCATTGCCCCGATACGCATGAGACGGAACCGTGTTCGGGTCTCCGTCTTCGGCGGCAGCCGTGTTCCAGTAGCCGACCGTCTTACTGACCGCCTCGATCTTCAGATACTGACCCGGCTTGAGCGTCGTGTCGACGGCATGGATCGTCACATCGGCCGTCTCGTTCAGTACCTCCGCTGCGGACGCGCTCGGCGGCGCCGGCGGCGTCAGCACGGAGCCGATCACGATCGCCGTCGCGGCAGCGCCGGCCACGAGTCCCCCGATGCCGATCCCGGTCCACCGCCGCCGTCGTGCACGCACTGGATCCTTCATCCGACCGCCCCCCCGCGCGATCTCCCGCGTCAGCGCCGCCCGCGCGGCGCGGATCGTGCCCTCCTCGGGGTGCGCCTCGGCGGCGCCGAGCTCACGCACCTGTTCCATAAGCGGCATCGTTCTCCTCCTTCGCCATCCAGGTCAGCCGGGTCGCGGAGTGCGATCCGGGCGGTGCGAGCTTGCGGCGGACCCGGTTGAGGCGGGAACGCACGGTCCCCACCGGCACGCCCAGCGCCTCGGCGATCTGCTCATAGGTCAGGTCAGCCCAGGCGTACAGCAGCAGCGCGTCCCGGTCCCGGCCGGCCAGCGCCGCGATCCGGGGCGCCAGTGCACGCAGTGCGGTGTCCGCGTCGAGGCGGTCGTCGCTTGCGGCATGCACGGACTCGGTGTGCTCCGCCGCCCCGGCGGAGGCCTCGAACGAGCGCCACTGCCGGGCCTCCGCCGCGCGATGGCTCTTCGCGACCCGCGTCGCGATCCCGAGCAGCCACGGCAACGCCGACTCCGCCGTCTGGTCGAACGACGACCGACGCCGGAACGCGACGAGGAACGTCTCGCTCAGCACGTCGTCCACGGCGTCGGCGCCCACCCGCCGGCGGACATACCCGCCGACGGGCCGGACGTGACGCTCGAAGATCTCCGAGAAGGCCTCCGGTCGCTCGAGCGATCGCCCGATGATCTCGCTGTCTGTGCTCACAACAGGTATTGCCCGAGGATCCGGGTTCGGTTCACGGATTCTCAGCGCAGGTCCCGTCGCATCAGCACCCGCGGGAAGCCGTCCAGGACGGAGCCGGTGTCGGCGGCTTTCACGAAGCCGGCGGACTCGAACAGGGCCCGCGTGCCCGCGTAGGCCATCGTGAGGTTCACCGTCGCGCCTGCGTTGTCGACGGGATACCCCTCGATCGCCGGCGCACCGTGACCACGCGCGTGAGCGACGGCGCCTTCGATCAGCGCATGCATCAGCCCCTGCTTGCGGTGCCCCGGCCGCACCCGGAAGCACCACAGCGACCACACGTCGAGATCGTCGAGGTGCGGGATGAGCCGGTTGCGGGCGAAGCTCGTGTCGCGGCGGGGGTGCACGGCAGCCCAGCCGACGGGTTCGCCGTCGAGATACGCGATGATGCCCGGCGGCGGATCCTGATGGCACAGCTCGCGCATCCTGTCCGCCCGCGCCTGACCCTGCAGCGCTCTGCCCTCCGCACCGCCGATCCGGTAGCTCAGGCAGAAACAGGACTGCGACGCCGGATTCTTCGGCCCCACCAGGGTCGCGATGTCGTCGAACTCCGTCGCCGGACGCACCTCGATGCTCATGTGCTCAGTCTGCCGTGCGCCGCCGCACCGCGGTCACGGCTCCCTGGTGCTGTCCGGCGAGGGATCCCCGACCGGTCCGTCGTTCTCCAGCCCGTCGGGCGCCGCGAGGAAGGCGTCGCCCGGATCCGTCTCGGTCTCGAACGCCCGGCGTGCCCGATCGCGCTGCTCCTCGGCCTCGAGATCGATGAGCCCGATCGTGCCGGTCTCGGTCGACGCGAGCCCGTGCCGGGCGAGGATCCCGCGGCGCTGACCGGCGAGGAAGTCGCGGTTCGCGTTCTGCGCGTCGATGAACATCGTCGTCTTCCCCGCCACGATCCGGCGGGCCCGTCGCGCCTCCCAGTACGGCTTGCCGACCAGCATGAGGATCACCCCGACCGCGGCGTAGACGGACATCATCAGCAGACCGCGGGCGTAGCCGGGGCCGACCCCGTAGACCGTGCGCTTGATCATCTCGGTGATCCCGCTGCCGACGACGACGTTGTTCAGCCACGCGAAGGGCTGCGGCATCATCCACGGCGGATAGGCCGCGCCGGACGCCGGAACGGAGAGGAACACGAACACCACCATCGACGGCAGCGCGATGAACCGTCCGAAGAAGTAGCTCAGGCCGTTCACCGCGAGGCCGATCGCCACGATCCAGCCCCAGGCCATCAGCGCGAGCGGCCAGAAGTGCCCCTGGATGGCCCCGATCACGGGTCCGGAAAGCAGGTTCGTGACCAGCGAGATCAGCAGCCCGAGTCCGACGATGACGGCCAGCCGAGTGCGGTGGCGCAGCGGGCCGCCCATGAGTCCGATGAACATCGCGGTCATGTAGCCGCCGATGCACCACGCCAGCATCAGGTACATCGAGGTCATCCCGAACGCGTCGTGCGCGGGCAGCGGCGACAGGTCCTTCACCGTCGGCGCTGCGCCGTTCGCGCTCAGCACCGGGATCAGCATCCGCTGCAGCAGGGTCGACGCCTGCAGCTGGTGGGCACCGGCGACGAGGAGTTCACGCCGGGCGGGATCGTATGCGGCCGCGACCGTGCCGTGCAGCACGGCTTCGCCGGCGGCACGCGCGTCCGGATAGTCGGTGAAGGCGATCGTGCCGCCCAGCGCCTTCTCCACGCCGGACTCGAGGCCGGCCGAGGCCTGCGCCGACCCGACCACGCCGACCGGCACCTCGTGCGGCGTCGGCGCGTGGAACGCGGCCACATAGCAGAGGCAGAACATCACGATGAAGAACAGCGGCATCCACAGCTGCAGCAGCACGAGCTGCAGCGAGGGGTGCAGCGTCGCGAACCATCGCCGGTACGCGCTCGTGCGCGGACGGTCTCCTGTCCCCGCCCGTCCGCGATCGTCGCGCCGCCTCATCCGCCCAGGGTACCGAGAGCAGCACCTCAGCGATTGACGATGCGCTGATCCGTGTTGGTGTAGCTGATCGAATCGGCGGTCGTGCCGACCAGGCCCATCGTGACGCGGAGCAGTCCCGGTCTGACGTCGTCGAGCGGCGGCGGCGTGTCCGTGCCGAGGGTGAGCGACCGGCCGTCCTGCGTTGTCGCCGTGATCGAGCCGAGGTAGACGTTCACGTGTCCCTGCAGCGTCATGGTGTCGGCGTTCGTCACGAGACCCGCCTCGTCCGGCGGGCGCACGGTGAGCGAGAACCCGGAGATCGTGATCGAGTCGGCCGAGATCTTCAGCGCGCGGACGGTCCCGCCGTCGACGGTGGGCACGTCCACGATCGCGATTCCGCTCAGCCCGGTGAACGACAGCCCCTGCGATCCCATGGAGGCCGGGGTCTTCGTGAACACCGGAGCGCCGGCATCCTTGGTCGCCGTCACGGGCGTGGGCGTCGGTGCGGGAGCGCCGGGGGTCGATCCCGGCGGAGCCGGTGCGGCCGGCGTGCCCGGGGCCGCGGGAGTGCCGGGCACGGCCGGTGCCGACGGGACGCCGTGAAGTCCTGGTGTCGCTTGCGAGGGTGCCGGCGTGGGACTCGGACTCGGTGCCGGACACCAGATCAGCGGGATGCACAGGGCGGCCGGGCGGGCGGCTGGCGCGGCTGCGGCGCCCAGCGTCATCGGCGCGATCAGCGCGAGCCCGGCCAGCAGCGCGCCCGCGGCCCGGCGCTTCGGCATCACGACACGGTCTCCGGGGTCTCGGCGGGCGGCCTGCGCGTCCCCATCCACGCGACGACCAGCACCGCGCCGACGCCCGAGAGCAGCATGCCGACGATGAAGCCGCCCAGGTTCACCCCGATCAGCGAGTAGATCGCGACGACGAGCGCGAGGATCCCGTAGAACACGTGGTGCGCGGGCATCGTGATCGCGAGGATCCCGAGCAGCACGAGCGCGATCGGGATGATCGTGGCCTGCAGGCCTTCGATCCCGAGCTGCACGTGCAGGTGACCGATGTCGAGCTGTCCGGAGAAGAACATCTCGACGCCGCCGAGCGCGACGAGCAGGCCGCCGATGAACGGCCGCCCGCGGCGCCAGTGCCGGAATCCGCCGGCCGACTGCGGCTCGGCGGAGGACGCGCCGGCGTCGGGCGCGGGGTCGGGCTCGGTCTCCGCCGCTTCAGGCGTGCGCACCGGACGGAGCGAAGGATCCGCCGCACCGCGCTGGTTGCGCCGCGGCGTTTCGCGGCGTTTCTCCTCCTCGGTCATCGAAGCGTCGTCTCTCAGAAGCATCCCTTGGATCCGTCCGTCAGCTCCAGCGTCATCCCCGTGAGGGTGAACACCGAGGCCTGGGTGCTCCAGGCCGTCTGCTGCAGGTTCTTGATCGAGACGGTGTCGGCGTCCTGCGCGAAGTCGCCCGCGGAGCCCTTCGCCTCGGTGTTGACCGTCGAGGCGTCGACGCCGATCCGGATCGCACCGAACGAGGCGTCGCCCTTGAGCCCGGTCATGCCGATCTGCAGGTCGCTGGCCGAGGCCGGGTTGCCGTTGCCGCCGGCTTTGATGAGCACGCCGACCTTGCCGAGCGGCGTGTCGGTGACCACGGCCTGGCACAGATCCGCCAGCGTCGCGCTCTTGATGTTCGCGATGGCGACCGTGTGTTCCTTGCCCTCGGTGTCCTTCGCGAGTCCGGCGTACTGCGAGAAGCCGGTGCCCTGCAGCTGCGACGCGCTGATCTGGAACTCGCTCCCCGACACCGCGAACGACACCGGCACGGCGCCCTGTGCGACGCCGCCCATCAGCACGGCGGCGACGACCCCCGCGGGGACGGCGACGAGCGCGATGCGCCCTGCGTGCGACGAGCCGAGCTTGCGGACGCGGTCAGACTTCGGGAACTTCATCGATCCTCCTCCGGGGCGCCGGCTGCTGTGGCGGCGCGCAACATCTCGAGTATATGAGCCGTTGACTCAGAGTCAATATAGCCGAGAGCCGTGCGCGCCGACACTAAGCTCGTGGCATGCCCGACCTGCGCCGCGCCCGCCTCAGCCCCGAGGAGCGCCGCGCCCAGCTCGTCGCGACCGGTGTGAACTTCCTCGCCGAGCACTCCCTCGACGAGCTCACGATGGACGTGCTGGCGCAGCTGGCCGGCGTCTCCCGGCCGCTGCTCTTCCACTACTTCGAAACCCGTCAGGGCATGCATCTGGCGGTGGTCACCACGGCCAGGGACAGCCTGCTGCTCGCCTCGGAGCCGCGCCTCGACCTGGAGCCCCGGGCACGGATCAGGGACACGCTGCTGCGCATCACCGAGTTCGTGCGCCAGCACCAGGGCACGTTCCACTCGCTCGTGCGCGGCATCGCGAGCGGTGATCCGGCGGTGCGACGGGTCGTCGACGAGTCCCGCGAGCGGAACGCGGTGCGGCTCCTCGAGGCGTTCACCGAGCTCGGCGCGCCGGACACCCCGGCGCTGCGCGTGGCGCTGCGCGCGTGGGTCTCGTTCACCGAGGAGACGCTGATCAGCCTGGTCATCGAACGCGACGTGGCGCCGGCGGACGTGGTGGCATTCCTGGAGTCGACACTGGACGGGGTCGTGGCGGCGACCGGCGAGCTCCGGATCTGATCCTGGCCCGGCCGGTGAGGATCTCATGCCGGCGCGAGCTCAGCGGGCTGGCTCAGTCCTCGCCGCGCAGCACGTCCAGCGCGTGCTGGAAGTCGGCGGGGTACGGAGACTCCGTCCGCACCCACTCCCCCGTGGTCGGATGCGCGAACTCCAGCCGGTGCGCGTGCAGCCACTGCCGGGTCAGCCCGAGCCGTGCGGACAGGGTCGGGTCGGCCCCGTAGAGCGGATCGCCGGCGCAGGGGTGGCGATGCGCGGCCATGTGCACGCGGATCTGATGCGTGCGGCCGGTCTCCAGGTGGATCTCCAGCAGCGACGCGCCAGGGAAGGCTTCGAGCGTCTCGTAGTGCGTCACCGACGGCTTGCCGTCCGGCACGACCGCGAACTTCCAGGAATGGTGCGGGTGCCGACCGATCGGCGCGTCGATCGTGCCGGCCAGCGGATCCGGATGTCCCTGGACCACGGCGTGATAGATCTTCTCGACCGTGCGCTCCTTGAACGCGCGCTTGAGCACCGAGTACGCGACCTCGGTCTTGGCGACCACCATCAGCCCGCTCGTGCCGACGTCGAGCCGGTGCACGACGCCCTGCCGCTCCGGCGCGCCGCTGGTCGCGATCCGGAATCCCGCCGCGGCGAGGGCGCCGACCACGGTCGGCCCTTCCCACCCCACGGACGGATGCGCGGCGACCCCGCACGGCTTGTCCACCACGACGATGTCGTCGTCGTCGTAGACGATCCCCAGGTCGGGAACCGCGATGGGCTCGATCCGCGGCTCCTCCTTGGGGCGCCATTCCACGTCGAGCCAGGCGCCCGCGCGGAGCTTGTCGGACTTGCCGAGCGTGACGCCGTCAAGGCTCACGCCGCCGGCTTCCGCGACCTCGGCCGCGAAGGTCCGGGAGAAGCCGAGCATCTTCGCGAGCGCCGCGTCGACGCGGACGCCGTCGAGCCCGTCCGGGACGGGCAGCGCGCGGGACTGCATACTCAGGCGCCGGCTCCTGCCGTGTGGCGATCCTCGGAGCCGTTCTCAGAGGATCCGGGCGGCGCGGATGCATCGGACGGCGCGGATGCATCGGACGGATCGGACGAAGGCTCGCCGAGCGGCTTCTCCGCTTCGGGCGCCTTCTCCGGCTCTCGCGGCTCCTCGGACTCCCCCGATTCGGGAGCGTCGGCCTCCGCGGCGTCAGTCGTCTTGGCGTCGCGCTCCCGGGTGCCGTCGAGGCGGAGGCCCGAGATGATCAGCAGCGCGATGGAGATCATGCCGGTCACGATGAACATGTCGGCGACGTTGAAGATCGCCGGCAGCATCCACGGCATCGAGATCATGTCGACGACGTGGCCGACGGCGAACCCCGGCTCGCGGAACAGGCGGTCGGTGAGGTTGCCGAGCACGCCGCCGAGCAGCGCGCCCAGGACGACCGCCCAGAGCCGTGCGCGGACCGAGAACGCCTTCCACACGATCACGCACGCCACGACGGCGAGGGCGATCGTGAAGATCCAGGTCGCCCCTTCTCCGATCGAGAAAGCCGCCCCCGCGTTGCGGACGTAGAACAGCTGCAGGAAGCTGCCGAGGACGGGAACGGGTTCCCTCTCCGGCAGATGCGTGATCGTGAGGTACTTCACAAACTGGTCGGCGGCCAGCACGAACACCGCGAGGATCGCGATGATCGTGCCGGCCGCCGAACCGTGAAGCGGTTGACGCCGGGCCAACGGGGCTCCTTACTGGCCGGTGGAGGCGGAGTCCGAGGGCCCGCCCTTCTCGTCGAGGTCGCGAAGCTGACCCTCGATGTAGCTGCGCAGCTGGGTGCGGTAGGAGCGCTCGAAGTCGTGCAGCTCGGCGATCTTGCCCTCGAGCACGTTGCGCTCGCGGTCGAGACGCGCGGTCTCCTCGCGCTGACGCTGCTCAGCGTCGGCCAGGATCTTCGCCGCCTGCGCCTTGGCCTCTGCGACCAGCTGGTCACGCTGCGACTTGCCCTCGGCGACGTGCTCGTCGTGCAGGCGCTGAGCCAGCTCGATGATCCCGGCGGTGGCGGTGGCGGGAGCGGCGCCCTCGGCCGGAGCCGCGACGGGTGCCTGCGCGACCGGGGCCTGCTCGGCGGCAGGCGCCTTCTCGCCGGACTCGTAGGCCGCGAGCTTCGCCTTGAGCTCGGCGTTCTCGTCCAGTGCCTTGCGCCACTCGAGAACCACCTCGTCCAGGAAGTCGTCGACCTCGTCCGGGTCGAAGCCGTCCTTGAAGCGGACGTGCTGGAACTGCTTGGTGACGACGTCATCCGGGGTCAGTGCCATTGGTGGCTCCTCTTTCGATGAGTTCTCGGTGGCCGGTGGGACATTGGCGCTTGCCCCTCGGCGCGCACCTCAGGAAAGCATAGCCGTCCTGTCCCAGCGCCGCGAAGACGGGCTCCGCGCGACGGCCGGGTTTCAGATGAACGACCGGGTGATCGTCATCAGGATCAGCACGACGAGCATCGTCAGGGTGAACCCGAGATCGAGCGCGACCGGTCCGAGTCTCAGCGGAGGAATGAGACGCCGGAACAGACGGATCGGCGGGTCGGTGATCGTGTAGATGATCTCGGCTGCGATCAGCAGCCCGCCTCGAGGACGCCACCCGCGGTTGAAGATGGGAATGTACTCGAGGATCAGCCGTGCGAACAGCGTGAGCAGGTACAGCAGCAGCAGGATGTTCAGGACCGCTGCGATCACGGAGATCGCGGGCAGTGCGGTCACGCGTCAGGAGTGCGCGAGCGCGGGCTCGTCGCCCCCGGCGATCCCGCCCTGCCCCGACACCGCGATGCTCTCCGGCGACAGCAGGAACACCTTGCTCGTCACGCGCTCGATGCGGCCGTAGAGGCCGAGGGAGAGTCCGCTCGCGAAGTCGATGAGGCGACGCGCGTCGGCGTCGCTCATCTGCGACAGATTGATGATCACGGGGATCCCGTCGCGGAAGCTCTCGGCGATGACCTGCGCGTCGCGGTACTGCTTCGGGTGCACGGTGAGGATCTCGTTGACCGCACCGGCGGCGGGCTGACGCACCGCGGTCGGACGGCGCAGCGGGGTCACCGGCGCGGGCCGGGCCTCCTCGCGGCGGTCCTCGTCACGACGGGTGCTCTCGTGGCGCGTACGCTCGTGCGTCGCGACCGGAGCGGCCGCGGGGGCCTCCTCGTAGACCTCTTCCTCATCGGCGAGGCCGAGGTACACCATGGTCTTCTTCAGCGGGTTCCCCATCGCGTCCTCCGTAGTATGCGGGTGGTTCTGTTGTCGAGGTTAACCCTGCGCAGGGCGCGGCCCCGTGATTGCGGACCCGATGCGAAGGTGTGTCGCACCCGCCGCGATCGCCTCGGCGTAGTCGCCGGTCATGCCTGCCGAGATCCACGTCGCGTCGGGGGCGACCGCGCGCACGCGCTCGGCATAGCCGTGCACGCGCGCGAACGCGGCGGCGGGGTCCTCGTCGAGCGGGGCGACCGCCATCACGCCGCGCAGCCGCAGCGTCGGCAGCGTCAGCACATGCTCGGCGAGCCGCTCCAGCTCCGCGGGGGCTACTCCCCCGCGGCCCGGATCCTCGGTCAGGTTGATCTGCAGCAGCACGTCGAGCAGCCCGTCGTCCGTCGCCGCGCGGTCCAGCGCATCGGCGATCCGGGACCTGTCGACCGAGTGCACCGCCTGAGCGGCGCGGCGGATCGCGGCCGCCTTGTTCGTCTGCGCCTGGCCGATGAAGTGCCAGCGCAGCCCGTCCAGGCCGGCGAGCTGCTGCGCCTTGGCGGACAGCTCCTGCTGGCGGTTCTCGCCCACCTCGCGGACGCCGAGACCGTACAGCTCCTGCACGAGCGCGGCGGGATGGAACTTGGTCACCACGATCCTGGTGATCGCGCTCGCGTCGCGTCCGGCCCGCCGTGCGGCCTCCGCGATCCCGTCATCGACTGCGGACAGCCGCGCGGCCAGGCTCGGGTCTCCCGGAGCCTGGCTCGCGGTCACTTCAGGAACTCGGGGATGTCGAGGTCGCTCTCGTCGAAGGCCGGCTCGATGCTCGTGTGCACCGGGGCGATGGGCGCGCTGGCGACGGGTGCGACCGGGCGGGGCTCCACTGCGGGCTTCTCCTCGGACGCGGGCTCCTCGGAGTCGCGCTTCTCCGCTGCGGCGGGGGCCGTGGTGCGGGAGAAGATCTGCGGGTCCAGGCGCAGCGTGGGCTCTCCGCTGTCGAAGCCGGCGGCGATCACCGTGACGCGCACCTCGTCGCCGAGGGTGTCGTCGATCACGGTGCCGAAGATGATGTTCGCCTCGGGGTGCGCCGCCTCCTTGACGAGGTCCGCGGCGTCGTGGATCTCGAAGATGCCGAGGTTGGATCCGCCCTGGATCGAGAGCAGCACGCCGTGCGCACCCTCGATGGATGCCTCGAGCAGCGGCGACTCGACGGCGAGCTCTGCCGCCTTGATCGCGCGGTCCGCGCCGCGGGCGGAGCCGATGCCCATGAGCGCGGATCCCGCCCCCTGCATGACCGACTTGACGTCGTTGAAGTCGAGGTTGATGAGACCGGGCGTGGTGATCAGGTCCGTGATGCCCTGGACACCGGCGAGCAGCACCTGGTCGGCGGTCGCGAACGCCTCGATCATGGAGATGCCGCGGTCGCTGATCTCGAGCAGACGGTCGTTCGGCACCACGATGAGGGTGTCGACCTCTTCCTTCAGCTTGGCCACGCCCGCGTCGGCCTGGCTCTGCCGGCGGCGGCCCTCGAAGGAGAACGGCTTGGTGACGACGCCGATGGTCAGCGCGCCGATCGACTTCGCGATCCGCGCCACGATCGGGGCGCCGCCGGTGCCGGTTCCGCCGCCCTCGCCCGCGGTCACGAAGACCATGTCGGCGCCGGCGAGAGCCTGCTCGATCTCCTCGGCGTGGTCCTCCGCGGCACGGCGTCCGACCTCGGGATCGGCGCCGGCGCCGAGACCGCGGGTCAGGTCGCGGCCGACGTCGAGCTTGACGTCGGCGTCGCTCATCAGCAGCGCCTGCGCATCGGTGTTGATCGCGATGAACTCGACGCCGCGAAGGCCGAGCTCGATCATGCGGTTGACGGCGTTGACACCACCACCGCCGACGCCGACGACCTTGATCACGGCAAGGTAGTTCTGGTTCTGGCTCATCCCGTCCTCCGATGTATGTGGAGCCTTGAGCCGGGAGAACCTTAAACCTCAGGCAGAAGGTTAAAGTATTTCCCGGTATTGCTTTCTCTTGATCGAAGGTAAGCGGCAGCACCCGTCCCGGGCCCAAGCGACACGCGCGTGTCCGGGATCGATGTCCGGATTCACCTCCGGAAGAGGTGCAGCGTCAGCCGACGACGCCGACGTTCGGCGATGACACGTCGTACATGCCGTGGTCGGGGCTCGCCGCCATCAGCTTCTGCAGCGTGGTCGCCTTCAACGCGGACTGGTCCGGGCTCCCCCACACGATCTTCGTCCCGCTGCTCAGCTGCAGCGTGATGTCGTCCGGGGTGGGCGCGGTGACGCTGTCGACCTGGGCCCGCAGCGCCGCGGGGAGCGTGCGCAGCACGACGCCGACGCCACGGAAGGACGACGCGTCCGTGCCGCCTTTGAGGTCGATGAGGGCGTAGCCGGCCGGACGGTCGTCGGTCGTGGAGAGCGGCACGCCCGCGGCGTCCACCACGGTGAATCCGCGCTCGGACGCCACGACGCCGACGGGGGTGCGCTCCACGATCTTGACCACCAGGTCGTGCGGCGGATGCGCCTCGAGCTGATACGTCTCGATGAGCGGGAAGCCGACGAGCGCCGCCTTCACCGCGCTCGAATCCACGAGCGCCAGCGGCCTGCCCAACTGGCTCGACAAGGCCTTCTGCACGTCGCGCGCCTTGAGCGCGCTCGTGCCCTCGACCGAGATGGTCTGCACGGCGAAGAGCGGGCTGTACGCCGCGCCCACGCTCCCGCCGACCACCAGCACGGCGACGAGTGCGGCCACGGCCCAGCCGATCCGGCGGCGCCGGGAGCGCTGCGTGAACCGACGGATCTCGGCGCGCAGTGCTCGCCTGCGCGCCCGTGCGGCCTGCCACAGGTCCCGTGCCGTGAGCGGACCGTCCCCTTGCCCGGCACCGCTCTCGGCAGGATCGGCGGACGGCGTGCTCTCGCCGCGCAGGGACGCGGCGTCCAGCGGGATCGGCGCCGCAGTCCGCTGCGGAGCCGCGTCCTCGCGGAAGCCCACATGCGGCGGGCGCACATCCGCGGGGAGGATGCGCGCCTGCGTGGACGGCGCAGCCGAGCGCGCCGGCTCCGCCCGTTCGGTCGGCGGCGCCGAGGTCGGGATCGCGGACGGCCGGCGCACGCTCAGTCCTCGGCGGTCGCGCGGAGCGCCTCGAGCACCTGCGGGATGATCTGGTAGACGTTGCCGCAGCCGAGCGTGATCACGACGTCGCCCTCCCGGGCCACGGTCGCGGTGTACTCCGCGGCCTGCTGCCAGTCCGCGACGTAGTGCACGTGGGCGGGGTCGGCGAACGCGTCGCTGACCAGCTCGCCGGTGACGCCGGGGACCGGGTCCTCGCGGGCGCCGTAGACGTCGAGCATCACGGTGTGGTCCGCGTAGGTCTCCAGCACGTCGGCGAACTCCTGGAACATGTGCTGCGTGCGGGAGTAGGTGTGCGGCTGCTGGATCGCGATGATCCGGCCGGATCCGGAGATCGTGCGCATGGCCTCGAGCGCGGCGCGCACCTCCGTCGGGTGGTGCGAGTAGTCGTCGTACACGCTGACGCCGCGCTCGGCGCCATGCAGCTCGAGCCGGCGCACCGTGCCCGCGAAGCCCTCGACCGCCCGGACCGACTCCGCCAGGCCGTAGCCCAGCGTGCCGAGCACGGCGACCGCGCCCGCGGCGTTGATCGCGTTGTGCACGCCGGGGACTGCGAGCTGCATGCGCGCGCTTTCGCCGCGGAGGGTCAGAGTGGCGGCGACCGGACCGTCGGTGACGACATCGGTGATGCGCAGATCGGCGTCCTCGGCGAGGCCGAACGAGATGACGTTCGAGTGCGTGAGCCCCGCGCGCACGCGGAGCGCGCCGGCGTCGTCGCTGGAGATCACGACCGCCTCGCTCGCCTCGTTCGCGAACGTCACGAAGGCGTCGTGGAAGGCCTCGTCGGATCCGTAGTGGTCCAGGTGATCGGGGTCGACGTTCGTGATCAGGGCGACTGAGGTGTCGTAGAGCAGGAACGTGCCGTCGGACTCGTCGGCCTCGATCACGAACAGGTCGCCGCTGCCCGTGGAGCTCGACGCGCCGAGCTGCTCGATCACGCCGCCGTTGACGAAGTTCGGGTCGGCGCCGAGCGCGAGCAGTGCGGTGACGATCATGCCCGTCGACGTGGTCTTGCCGTGCGCACCCGCGACGGACACCAGCCGGCGCCCGCCGATCAGCCAGTGCAGGGCCTGGGAACGGTGGATCACCTGCAGGCCGCGCTCCTTGGCGAGCACGAACTCCGGGTTCTCCGGCCAGATCGCCCCGGTGTGCACCACGGTGTCGGCGTCGCCCAGGTTGGCGGCGTCGTGGCCGACGTGCACGTCGGCACCGAGGGCCGCGAGAGCCCGCAGGTTGGCGCTGTCGGCCCGGTCGCTGCCGGAGACGCGGATGCCGGCGTCGAGGAACATCCGGGCCAGGCCCGACATGCCCGATCCGCCGATGCCGATGAAGTGTGCAGCGGTGATGCGGTCCGGAATCGGCAGGGTGAGGTCGGGTCTGATCATGACTGAATCATCCTAAGTCGCAGCGCACCGGTCCGGGGGCCTGGCACGCCGGGTCCGGGGCGGCGGCGAGGCTCAGCGGGAGAGGGCGCGGTCGGTGAGCGCGATGAGATCCTCGGTGCCGGTGCGGGATCCGACGCGCTCCGCGGCCTGTGCCATGGCTCGGCGGCGGTCCTCGTCCTGGAGCAGCCCGATCACCTCGCTGCGGATCCGGTCGCCGTCCAGCTCCGCGTCCTCGATGAGGATCGCGGCGCCGCTGTCGATCGCCGCGGCCGCGTTCAAGCGCTGCTCGCCGTTGCCGACGGCATAGGGCACGTAGATCGCCGGGATGCCCAGCGCGCTGATCTCGCTCACGGTGGCGGCCCCCGCGCGGGACAGCACCACGTCGGCCAGCGCGAACGCGAGATCCATCCGGTCCAGGTAGCGGCGCAGCGTGTACCCGGCGACGCCCGGGTCGGGCATGTCGGAGCGGTCGCCGGTGGCGTGCAGGATCTGCCAGCCGGCCTCGAGGATGCTCCGCCAGGATCCGGCGATGGCCTCGTTCAGCCGCTGCGCACCCAGGGACCCGCCGAACACCAGCAGCACGGGACGGGCGGGGTCGAGGCCGAACGCCGCCGCCGCCTCGGCGCGCAGCGCCGATCGGTCGAGGTCGACGATCTCGCGCCGCAGCGGCATGCCGACGACGGTTCCGCCACGCAGCGGCGTCCCGGGGAATGCGACCCCGACCGCCGCGGCGCTGCGGGCGCCGAGCACATTCGCGAGACCGGGGCGGGCGTTCGCCTCGTGCACGACGAAGGGGATCCGCTCGCGGCGGGCTGCGACATAGGCGGGGGCCGAGGCGTAGCCGCCGAAGCCGATGACCGCGTCCACGCCGTGCTCCCGGAGGTGCTCCCTGGCCTGCTTCACGGCGCGCGCGAACCGCACCGGGAATGCCAGGGCGGCCCTGTTCGGACGCCGCGGGAAGGGCACCTTGTCGACGGCGAGCAGCTCGTACCCCCGTTCGGGGACCAGTCGCGCCTCCAGCCCCTCCCTGGTGCCGAGCACGAGCACGCCGGCCTCCGGATCGCGGGCGCGCAGTGCGTCGGCGACGGCGAGCAGCGGGTTGACGTGCCCGGCGGTGCCGCCGCCGGCCAGGAGAAACGTGGTCACCGGAGGACTTTACCGGACCCGCCTGCACGCGCGGATCCGGCGGCTGCCCGCGCGTCCGCCGGCAGCGTGCGCGCGAACGACAACAGTACGCCGCACGCCATCAGCACGGACAGCAGCGACGTGCCGCCCTGCGACATGAACGGCAGCGGCACACCCAGCACGGGGAAGATCCGCAGCACCACGCCGATGTTGATGAGCGCCTGGGAGAGGATCCACACCACGATGCCGCCGGCAGCGACCCGGACGAAAAGATCGTCGCTCTTGCGGATCATCCGGAACACCGCGACCGCGAACAGCACGAACAGGCCGAGCACGAGCGCGCAGCCGATCAGGCCGAGCTCCTCTCCGACGATCGCGAAGATGTAGTCGTTGGAGGCGGCGGGGAGCCAGCCGTACTTCTCGTGCGAATTGCCCAGTCCCAGGCCGAAGACGCCGCCGTTGGCCATGCCCCAGATGGCATGCACCTGCTGCCAGCACCCGTCGTGGTAGCAGCTCGCGTCGCTCTGCGGGCTGAAGAGGCTGAGGATCAGCTTCCGGCGCCGGTCGTTCGTGAACGCGAAGACCGCCACCGCCACCGCGATCACGAGCATCGGCAGGATGAAGATCCGCAGGCGGACCCCGGAGAAGAACATCGTGCCCAGCAGCAGCAGGAACAGCACCATCGAGGTGCCGAGGTCTCCACCGCCGTAGACCGATCCGATCGCGAAGAACGCGACGGGCAGCAGCGGGATGAACACGTGCTGCCAGCGGCCCAGCAACTCCTGCTTGCGCCACAGGATGAAACCGGCCCAGATCGCGAGCGAGAGCTTGATGAGCTCCGAGGGCTGGAACTGCTGCCCGGCGATGTTCAGCCAGTTGGTGTTGCCGTCGTTGCTGTGCCCGAGCGGGGTGAACACCAGCAGCTGGGCGCCGACGGAGCCGATCAGCAGCAGCCAGGCCGTGCGCTTCCAGAATCGGACGGGCAGCCGGCTCATCAGGAACATCAGCGGCACACCGACCGCCGCGATCAGCGCCTGGGAGAGCGCGATCGCGTAGGGGCCCCGCCCTTCGTCCAGCGCGTTGGCGCTGGACGCGGAGAGGATCATCACGAGGCCGAAGAGCGTCAGCATCAGGGCGCTCGACGCGATCAGCGTGAACTCGGTGGACACGGGGCGGAAGACGCGCCCCAGTCGCACCCGTGCCGCCAGGCCGTCGACGCGCGGCTCGGCCTCAGGCCTGGCCGTCGGGCGTGCTGCCACCTGCGTCACCGGACTCCTCGATTCGTTCGGCTGACCCCTGACCGATCCACTGCCGCACCGCCTCGGCGAAGCGATGACCGCGATCCGCGTAGCTGCGGAACTGGTCGAAGGACGCCGCTGCGGGCGCGAGGAGCACGGTGTCCCCGTCCTGCGCGATGCCCGCCGCCAGTTCGACGACGCGGGTCATGACCTCTTCAGTGTCGCCGGGGACGACCTCGATCACGCGCACCGCGGGCGCGTGTCGTGCGAACGCCTCGAGCACCTCGCCGCGCTCGGCCCCGATCACGAGCGCGGCCCGCGCCGTGGACCCCGCGCCGGCGACGAGCTCGGACAGGTCGACGCCCTTCAGGTCGCCGCCGACGACCCAGATCGCACCGGGGAACGCCTGCAGCGAGGACTGCGCCGCGTGCGGGTTGGTGGCTTTGGAGTCGTCCACCCAGGTGATGCCGCCGGCGCGCGCCACGACCTCGATCCGGTGCGGGTCCAGGCGGAAGCCGTCCAGGGCCGCGCTGATCGCCTCCGGCTCCACCCCGAGCGAGCGGGCGAGCGCCGCCGCCGCGAGGATGTTCTGCACGATGTGCGGGGCGTTCAGGCCGTGTGCGGCGAGGCCTTCGACCGTGGCCAGCTCGAGCGCGCTGTTGCGGCGATCGTCGAGGAACGCCCGGTCCGCGAGGATCCCCTCGACGACGCCGAAGTCGCTGGGACCGGGGATCCCCAGCCCGAAGCCGATCGCGCGCGCCCCCTCGACGACGTCGGCCTCCTCGACCATCCGCCGCGTCGCCAGGTCGGCCTTGTTGTACACGCAGGCCACCCGCGTGTTGCGGTACACGAGGGCCTTGGCCGCGCGGTACGCCTCGGCGCTGCCGTGCCAGACGAGGTGGTCGTCGGCGAGGTTCAGGCACGTGGTCGCGTACGGCACGGGCTGGGCGGCCGGATCGGTGAGGCCGAGGTACCACAGCTGGTGGCTGGACAGCTCGACGACGAGCACGTCGAAGGGGGCAGGATCGCGCACCGCGTCGAGCACCGGCACGCCGATGTTGCCGCACGGTGCAGCGCGCAGGCCCCCCGCGACGAGCATCGTGGCGGCGAGCTGCGTCGTGGTCGTCTTGCCGTTGGTGCCGGTGATGAGCACCCACTCCGCGGGCGTGCCGTCGGGGCGGAGCACCTTGTCGCGCACCCGCCAGGCCAGCTCCACATCACCCCACAGCGGGATGCCCTGGGCGCGGGCCCAGGCGATCACGGGATGCGAGGGCGAGAAGCCCGGGGAGGCGATGACGACCTCGGGGGCGAACGCCTCGAGCTCCTCCGGCACGGCGTCCAGGGCTCCGATCCGCAGGTCGGCGCCGATCACCGGGAGCAGCCGCTCGTACTCCTCGCTCGCGCTCTCGC
The DNA here is from genome assembly GCF_052045495.1 of Microbacterium sp. 22242. Taxonomy (NCBI): domain Bacteria; kingdom Bacillati; phylum Actinomycetota; class Actinomycetes; order Micrococcales; family Microbacteriaceae; genus Microbacterium; species Microbacterium sp. 22242. The sequence goes on from NZ_JBQEOZ010000011.1 coordinate 19,252, forward strand.
TGAGCACGAGCACCTCCGCGCCGAGCTCTGCGAGGGTGTCCGCGACGGAGAAGCCGGTAACGGACAGGCCGAGCACGGCGACCCGCAGCCCCTGCCAGTCCGCGTGCCAGCTGATCAGGGCGTCGAGATCCCGCGTCATGAGCTGGTCAGCCTCAGCCACTCGACGTAGAAGAGCCCGAACGCCGACACCGAGAGCAGGCCGGCGATGATCCACATCCGCACCACGATGGTCGCCTCGGGCCAGCCGCGCATCTCCAGATGGTGATGGAACGGGCTCTGCAGGAACAGCCGCTTGCCGCGGGTGAGCTTGAAGTACGTCAGCTGCACGATGACCGAGCCCGGCGCGATGATGAACACGCCCGCGAGCAGGACCAGCAGCAGCTCGGTGCGGGTGAGGATCGCGAGCGCGGCGATCACGCCGCCGATCGACATGGATCCCACGTCGCCCATGAACACCTTCGCCTTGGGCGCGTTCCACCACAGGAATCCGATGAGCGCGCCCACGAAGGACGCCGAGATCACCGCGAGGTCGAACGGGTGCGCGACGCTGTAGCAGCCCGCCAGGGACGACGAGGAGAGGTTCTCGGCCGTGCAGGACTGCTTGAACTGCCAGAACGAGATGAGGCTGTACGAGCCGATGACGAACACGCCCGACCCGGCAGCCAGGCCGTCCAGGCCGTCGGTGAGGTTCACGCTGTTCGAGGTGGCGATCCCGATCACGGAGATCCAGGCGAGGTAGAGCAGCCATCCCGCGACCGCGCCGAACGCGAACATCGACAGCACGGGGATGTCGCGGAACAGCGACACGAACCCGCTCGCCGGCGTGTTGCCTGCGGCGCTGCGCACCGTGAGGGCGACGATCCCGAACGGCACCATGACGAGCACCTGCCCGACGATCTTGCGCCAGCCGGACAGCCCGAGGCTGCGCTGCTGCCGCAGTTTCATGTAGTCGTCGATGAATCCCACGGCGCCGAACCCGACCATGAGCCAGATCACCAGCAGCCCGGACGGGGTCGGATAGCTGCCGCCGGTGAACGTTCCCACGCTGTAGCCGACGATGGTGCCGAGGATGAAGATCACGCCGCCCATGGTCGGCGTGCCGCGCTTGGCGTGGTGGCTCGGGTTCTCGATCGCCTCGGGCGTGCGGATCACCTGCCCCCAGCCCCACCTCCGGAACAGCCGGAGGAAGACCGGCGTCAGCAGGAGCGTGAACGCGAGGGAGATCGCGGCGGCGGTCAGCAGGGATCTCACGAGAACGATTCTCCCAGACGATCGCCGAGGAACCTGAGTCCTGCGGAGTTGGAGGACTTCACCAGCACCCGGTCGCCGGGGCGCAGTTCGTCGCGCAGATACTCGAACGCGGCCTCGGCGTCGGGCAGGTGCACGGCCTCGCCGTCCCAGGACCCCTCTCCGACCGCGGCCAGGTAGAGGCGCCGGGCCTCGGCGCCCACGACCACGATGCGCTGGATGTTCAGGCGCACCGCGAGCAGTCCGATCCGGTCGTGCTCGTCGCCGGCGGCCTCGCCGAGCTCGCTCATCGCGCCGAGGACGGCGACCGTGCGCTCCCCCGGTCCGGTGATCTGCGCGAGCGTGCGCAGGGCCGCCGCCATGGAGTCGGGGCTGGCGTTGTAGGCGTCGTTGATGATGCGCACCTCGTCGCTGCCCATCGGCTGCATGCGCCAGCGCTCCGCGATCTGCACCGTCTCCAGGCGGGCGATCGCGGCGGCCGGGTCCACGCCGAGGACGGCGGAGGCCGTGATCGCGGCGAGGGCGTTGTTCACGTGGTGCGCGCCCAGCACCTGCAGGGTCAGCGGCAGCGCGCGCTCGTCGCCGGCGGCGGTCCGCACGTGCACGGTGCAGGACGTTCCGGCGGCGCTCACGTCGATGTCCGCCGCGCGCACGTCTGCCGCGGTGCCCTGCCCGAACCCGACGATGCGCAGTCCGCGCGCCTCGGCGCGAGGACGCATCGCGGCCACACGGGAGTCGTCGATGTTGAGCACGGCCGTGCCCGCCGCGTCCGCGGCGTCGATGAGCTCGGCCTTGGCCCGCGCGGTCTCCTCGATGCCGCCGAAGCCGCCGGCATGCGCGAGTCCGACCATGAGCTCGATCACCACGTCGGGATGGACCAGGCCGGCCAGCCGCGCGATCTCGCCGGGCGCGCTGGCGCCGAACTCGCACACCAGGAAGCGGGTCGAGTCGGTGATCCGGAGCATGGTCAGGGGGGCGCCGACCTCGTTGTTGTACGAGGCGATGGGCGCCACGGTCTCGCCCTCGTCCTGAAGGATCCGGGCGAGGAAGTTCTTCGTCGTGGTCTTGCCGTTCGAGCCGGTCACGCCGACGATGCGCAGCCCGCCCGCAGCGCGCACCCGCGCGACCACCGCACGCGCGAGCTCCGCGATGGCGTCGACGACGTCCGCGACGACGATCTGCGAGATCTCGTCCTCCACGCGGTGCTCGACGATCGCGAGGACCGCGCCGCCTTCGAGGGCCGCGCCGACGAAGCGATGCCCGTCGGTGTGCTCTCCTGGCTTGGCGACGAACACGCCGCCGGCCGTCATCTGGCGCGAGTCCGTGTCGACGACGCCGGAGACGATCGATGCGGGGTCGTGGTCCCCGACGGTGTGCAGGGTGCCGCCGACGATGCCGGCGATCTCCCCGAGTGACAGAGCGATCATGATGCGAAGGGATCCTCCGGGGCGATGACGCGCGATCCGATGAGCGCGGTCATTCCTTGAACTTGGGGAGCAGCGGTTCCATCGGGTCCGTCGACGGCTGCACGCGATAGGTCTTCAGCACCTGCGTCATCGCCTTCTGGAAGGCGGGCGCGGTGGCCGCAGACGAGGTTACCCTAGTGGGCTCGTCGAGGGTGACGACGACCACGTACTGCGGGTGCTCGGCGGGGGCGTAGCCGACCATGCTCGTGAAGTAGACCCCCTCCTTGTACGCGCCGGTCTTCGGATCCGGCTTCTGCGCGGTGCCCGTCTTGATCGCGATGCGGTAGCCGGGGATCTTGATCTGGTCGGCCACAGCTGTGTCCTGCACCGCCACGTTCTCGAGGATGCGGCTGAGCTCGGCGTCCTTGGCCGGATCGAACACGCGCTGCGGCTTCGGCGCCGGTGCCTCGGTGACCTTGCCGTTCGCGGTCGTGCACGACTCGACCAGCGACAGCGGCACCTTCACGCCCCCGTTCGCGATGGTCTGGTAGGCGCTGGCGACCTGGGGCGCCGTCACGGTGTAGTACTGGCCGAATGTGGTCGTGTAATGCGACTGGTAGTCCCAGTCCTTGACCGGGTGGATGATGCCCGAGGCCTCGCCGGGGAAGTCGATCGCGGTCTTGCTGCCCACCCCGAACTTGACCAGCTCGTCGTAGCGCTGCTGGTCGGTGACCATGTCGCCGAACTTCGAGAGCGCGACGTTCGAGGAGTCGATGAGGGCGCCGGCCAGGGTGTAGTCGTAGGCGGGGTGCTCGAACGCGTCGTTGATCACCGCGCCGTTCGGGAACTTCTCGTGGCTGGACGCGTTGACCGAGGTCGAGGAGTTCACGTTCGCGTGCTCCATCACGGCGGCCGCGGTGATGGCCTTGAACGTGGACCCTGGCTCGAAGCTCGTCGAGAAGATCCGCGATCCCCGGTCGTCCGGATCCGAGGCGCCGGGGTTGTTCGGATCGACGGACGGGTACTCCGCCGCCGCCCGGATCTTGCCGGTGCCGACCTCGACCACCGTGACCGTGCCGGCCTTGGCGCCCTGCGCCTTGGCTTCCTCCATGATCATCTGCTGCAGGTACCATTGCAGCTCGGTGTTGATCGTGAGCTTCACGGTGCCGCCGTCCACGGCGGGCTTCTCCGTCATGCTGCCGGGGATGACCACGCCGTCGTTGCCGGTGAGGTACGTCTCCGTGCCCTTGGTCGCGCTCAGGCAGGAGTTCTGCAACTCCTCGAGTCCTTCCCTGTCGCCGTTGCCGGCGATGAAGCCGATCAGGTTGCCCGCGACGGCGCCGTTCGGGTAGACCCGCACGCTGCGGGACACAGGCGTGAGGTAGTCCAGGCCGAGCGCGCGGATCTTCAGGAACTGCTCGGTGCTCAGCCCCTTCTTGATCTCGGCGTACTGCGAGTCCGGGTTCGCCGCCAGCGCGTCGGACGCGATCTTGCGCACCTCGTCGCCGGTCTGCCCGGTGATCGCCGCGATCTTGTCGGCGGCCTTGGCCCAGGGGAGCTTGGGCTTGGTCTTCCCCGTCTCGAGTCCGTGCATGGCCGAAGGGTCCATCTGGAGGTCGTACACCAGCTGGCTCTCCGCCAGAACCGTGCCGTTCTGGTCGAGGATCGACCCGCGCGCGCCGTCGAGGGTCCGCGTGATGCCCAGACCGGTGTCGCCACGCGACTCCTTCACGTTGGCCGCGGCGTTCACCACCTGGATGTCGACGAGACGCACGAGGAATCCGCAGACGACCGCGAGGATCACGGCGAGGGCGATGACGGTCCGACGCCGCGGTGTCCGGGTCGCTCGGGTGGTCATGGGATCTCCGTCCGGGTCTCGCGGTCTGTGTTCTCTGAGGTGCGGGTCGTGCCCGCCTGATCAGCGGATCGTGGGAGTCGGAAGGCCCTCGGCCGTGGGCGGGGCCACCAGGGACGTCCCCGTCTTCGGTTGTACGCCTGTGCCGGGCTTCGCGGGCGCGGGCGACGGCGGCGTGTCGTGGACCAGTGCGTTCGCGACACCGCCGTTCTTGGTCGGATCGACGGTGGAGGCCACCGCCGCGGGGCCGGCAGCGCCGATCACCGTGCCGTCGCTCAGGCGCAGGTAGTTGGTGCTGCCGCCCACGACGAGACCCATCGCCGAGGCCTTGGCCGCGAGCGCCTGCGGCGAGCTGACGCCGTCCAGCTCCTGCGCGGCCGCCTGCGCCTGCCAGTTCAGCATCTTGTTCTGCTGGTTCAGCTGCGAGACCACGAACGAGTCCTGAGTGGTCGCGATCGACAACGCGATCTGTGCACCCCCGATGAGCGCGGCCCCGGCCAGCGCGACGATCGCGTAGGCCAGGCGGGGCCGACGCCGATGAGACGGCCGCTCGATCGCGCGCAGGTGGCGGGAGCGGATCGGCTCGTCGAGAGCCGGTTCCCTCAGGGTCGGATCTGCCAGGCTCATCGCGCCGCGCTCCTCTGATCGTCTCTCACACGTTCCGCCGCCCGCAGGCGCACCGGAATCGCACGGGGATTGGCGGACCGCTCGGCCTCGTCCGCCTGCTCCGCGCCCTTGGTCAGCGTCCGGAACCGCGGTGCGTGCTCCGGCAGCTCGACGGGCAGCCCGGCGGGGGCCGTCGAGGCCGAGGCCGCCGCGAAAGCCTGCTTGACGAGCCGGTCCTCGAGGGACTGGTACGACATCACGACGATGCGCCCGCCCACGGTCAGCGCATCCATGGCCGCGGGGATCGCGTCCGCGAGGACGTTGAGCTCCCGGTTGACCTCGATCCGCAGCGCCTGGAACACCCGCTTGGCAGGATGCCCGGCGCGTGCGACCGCGGCGGGCGTGGCCTCCTGCAGGATGTCGACGAGCTGACCCGAGCGCTCCAGAGGCGCGCCCTCGCGCGCCCGCACGATCGCCCTGGCGTAGCGGCCGGCGAGCTTCTCCTCGCCGTACCGCTCGAAGATCCGCCGCAGCTGCCCTTCGCTGTACGTCGCCAGGACCTCGGCCGCGGTCGTGCCGGAGGTCTGGTCCATGCGCATGTCCAGGGGCGCGTCCTTGGCGTAGGCGAAGCCGCGGTCGGCCTCGTTCAGCTGCAGCGAGGAGACCCCGAGGTCGAACAGGATCCCGGAGGCGCCCTGCGCGTGCTCGCCTATCGCGTCGTAGACCGTGTGCACCAGCGTGACCCTGTCGCCGAACCGGGAGAGCCGCTCCCCCGCGATCCGCAGGGCGTCGGTGTCTCGATCCAGTCCGATCAGCCGGATGTTCGGCAGGCGCTGCAGGAAGGCCTCGGAGTGGCCGCCCATCCCGAGCGTGGCGTCCACCAGCACCGCGCCCTCGTGCTGCAGCGCGGGGGCGAGCAGTTCGACGCAGCGGTCGAGCATCACCGGGGTGTGGATCTGTCGGATGTCCATGAGCTCCTCGTGGTCTGTCCCGGACTCTGATCCCCATCCGCTCGACCCGGCACCGGGGAAGGTGCGCCGGGGCGGGAGCGGCTGGGAGTCACAGCCAGGGTCAGAACAGGCCGGGGATCACCTCCTCCTCCAACTCGGCGAATGCGTCTTCGTGTCCTTCGGCGTAGGCGTTCCACGCCGCGGCGTCCCAGATCTCGGCGTGCGCACCGACACCCGTGACGACGAGCTCCTTGCCCAGACCGGCGTACGCGCGCAGGTGGGCGGGGATGGTGATGCGGTTCTGGCTGTCCGGCATCTCGGCACTGGCGCCGGAGAGGAACATCCGCAGGAAGGCGCGCGCCTCCTTGTTGCTGAGCGGCGCCTGACGGATCCGCTCGTGCACGCTCTCGAACTCGGTCGTGCTGAACACGTAGAGGCAGCGGTCCTGCCCTCGTGTGACCACGACGCCTCCTGCCAGATCCTCACGGAACTTGGCGGGGAGGATGACGCGGCCCTTGTCGTCGAGCTTGGGGGAATGAGTGCCGAGCAACATGCGCCTCGCCCCCTTCCACCCCGTTCCGCGCCGTTTCCTCCACTTTACTCCACTTCCCTCCATTTTGATACCCTCGTGCGCTTCCGATCACCTGTTCCCGCACACGAAGAAGGCCCCTGAACCGCGGGATTCCGGGGGTCAGGGGCCGGTGGAGCGAAATGGAGGGGTTTGTGGGAGAAGGGGGCGCCTCAGCGCACGGAAAAGGGCCCGGACGACGAATCGTCTCGGGCCCTCAAAGTCTTCCGGGAGGTGTCAGTGATCCTCGTGGCGGCGATCCCAGCGGTCGTTCATGCGATCCATGAACGACGGCGACGGCTCTTTCGTCTTGGTACTGGAGCCCGGGCCGCGCCCGCCACCCCGGTGCACGGGCGTGAAGGCCAGCATCAGGCCGCCGAGCATCGCCGCGAAGGCGATCACGCCGACGATGATCCCGCCGACGCCGCCGACGACGACACCGACGATCAGTCCGCCGATGCCGGCCAGCAGCAGCACGGCGCCGTAGATGAGATTGCGATAGCTGAGCGCGCGGTCGCCTGGGTGCGCGGAGACGACGTCGGCGTCGTTCTGCATGAGATGGCGCTCCATCTCATCGAGCAGGCGCTGCTCCTGTTCGGAGAGTGGCATTTCATCCCCCTCGGGTGGTGTTGATCACAGTCTACGCGCGCCGGGAACCGCCAGGCTAGGAAATCACCTTGGAGTTGCGGATGGGGATCCTGCGTGCTAGCTCACGTCGTCGAGGTCGCGCTGGCTAGGCTGAAGGGGTGGCCGCCCCCTCCGATCTCATCGACCAGGTCTCTGCGCATCTGAGCGCGTTCGTCGAGCGGATGCGTGACGAGACCGAGGCCTACGGGGCGGACGCGGCAGCGCTCGTCTCGGCCGCGGAGCGCACGCTCGGCGGCGGCAAGCGGCTGCGCGCCCGGTTCTGCCATGCCGGCTGGGCGTCGGTCGCGAGCCTGCACGGGAGCACGGTCGAGCCGGGCAGCCTCTGGGACGCATGCGCGGCCCTCGAGATCTTCCAGTCCGCCGCGCTCGTGCACGACGATCTGATCGACAACTCGGACACCCGGCGGGGACGGCCCGCGGCGCACCGGGCCTTCGAGACCGCCCATGCGCGGCAGGACTGGAGCGGCGACGCCGGCGCTTTCGGGCGGGCGTCGGCCGTGCTGCTCGGCGACCTCCTGGTGGCGTGGAGCGACGATCTGCTGGAGCTCGGCATCGCCGGCCACCGTCATGCCGACGCGGCGCGTGCGGAGTACGCCCGCATGCGCCGCGACGTCACGATCGGGCAGTTCCTCGACATCGCCGAGGAGTCGGCCTGGAGCGTGAACGACGACGCGGACCACGCTGAGCGCGCGCTGCGCGTCGTCTCCCTCAAGGCGGCCCGGTACAGCGTGGAGCAGCCATTGCTGATCGGCGCCGCGCTCGCCGGCGCCGACCAGGCGCAGCGGACGGCGCTGCGTGCGTTCGGCCATCCGCTCGGCATGGCCTTCCAGCTCCGCGACGACGTGCTCGGCGTGTTCGGCGACGAGCGCGTCACCGGCAAGCCCGCGGGCGACGATCTGCGCGAGGGCAAGCGCACGCTGCTGATCGCCTGGACGAGGGAGGCGCTGGCCGCACCGGGGCGCCGCCTGGTCGACGAGCTGCTCGGGGATCCTCAGCTGACGCCGGATCAGATCGCGAGCCTGCAGGCGACGATCGCCGAGTCGGGGGCGCTCGCGCGTGTGGAGCGGCTCATCGCGGACTACGCGGCCGACGGCGAGGCCGCGCTGAGCGGCGCGCCGCTGGACGCGGAGGCTCTCGAACTGCTGCGCGGACTCGCGAGGGACGCGACCCAGCGCACCGCCTGAACGGGCCGTCGCTCAGGCCAGCGTGCGCGCCACCCGGCGCACTTCGCTCTTGTGCCCGTCGCGCAGCGCGGCGATCGGCGAGCGCCCGATCGACTCCTCGTCGTCGAGCAGCCAGTCGATGACCTCGTCGTCCGAGAAGCCGGCGTCCTTCAGCACGATGATCGTGCCGCGCAGCGACGGAAGCGGGCGATCGTCCTGCAGGAACACGGCAGGCACCGCGAACGGGCCGTTCCTGCGGGAGCCGACGAGATGCTGCTCGTCGAAGAGGCGATGGACGCGTCCGAGCGGTTCGCCGAGGATCTCGACCAGTTCGGGAAGGGTCAGCCATTCCACCGGCGCGGGCGCCGTTTCAGTTCCAGACACCCAGCCATGATCTCATCTCGGGGACACGGTCACCCCCGCGGCCCACGGCGCTCGTCACATCGTGCACATCCTCACCTTCCGTCACGGCAATTGACTCCGAGCAACTTCCGTGACACGGTCGAGAGATCGACGCGCACCGGGGCGCGTGCGGTATAAGACGTCCGAACCGGGGGATCCATGACGACCACACCGCTTGCACGCCGCACCCTGAGCCTCACGGTGCCGACAGCCGTGGTCACCACCATGGCCACGGCGTTCACCGCGCTGCCTGCCCATGCGGAGACCTTCGCCGACCATCGCCCGACGCCGCAGCTCGTGTCGCTCCCGTGGGGAGCGCACGCGTCGGCACATCGCGCGGCCGTGCTCCGGCAGGAGGCGACGCCCCCCGGCGGGCGCTACACCGTGCAGGCCGGCGACACCCTGTGGGACATCGCCCTCCGATTCGGCACGACCGTCGGCGCCCTGATCGCGGGGAACGGCCTGAGCAGGGACAGCGTGCTGCAGCCGGGTCAGATCCTGCAGCTCTCCCCCGCACCGGCGCCCGCCGCCGCTTCCGCGCCGGCACCTGCACCCGCGGCCGCGACGTGCGTCGTCGCGGCCGGAGACACGCTGTGGTCGATCGCGCACGAGCACGGCACGACCGTCGCCGCCCTGTACGCCGCGAACGGGCTCGGGCCGGGATCCGTCATCTACCCGGGGCAGACCCTGCAGCTCGCCGGGGCGAGCGCCGCCCCGGCGGCTCCCGCGGCACCGGCGCCCGCCGAAGCACCTGTTCCGGCCCCCGCCTCCGCGCCCGCGAGCTACACGGTCGCCGCCTCCGACACGCTGTGGTCGATCGCGCACGAGCACGGGACGACCGTCGCGAACCTCTACGCCGCCAACGGGCTCGGACCGGGGGCCATCATCTACCCGGGCCAGACGCTCCTGCTCGCCCCGACCCCCGCTCCGGCGCCGGCCGCAGCGCCGGCCCCGGCGGCAGCGCCGCCCGTGGACACCTACACCGCGCCGCAGGTCACGCTCTCCGCGGAGCAGACCGCGAACGCCCAGCGCATCATCCAGATCGGCCGCCAGCTCGGCGTCCCCGCGCGCGGCATCGCGATCGCCCTCGCCACCGCGATGGTCGAATCCGGACTGACCAACCACCCCGGCGGCGACCGCGACTCGGTGGGCCTGTTCCAGCAGCGTCCCAGCACCGGCTGGGGTACGAAGGAGCAGATCGCGAACGCGGACTACGCGATCACCGCGTTCTTCCGGGGCACGCCGTCGACCAACGGCCTGCTCGACATCCCCGGGTGGGAGAACCTGGGATTCAGCGCCGCCGCGCAGGAGGTGCAGATCTCGGCGTACCCCGCGCGGTACGGGCTGTGGGAGCCGCAGGCCGAGACCTGGCTCGCGAACCTGGGCTGAGCGGCACCGACACCGCAGCTCCTGGCTGCCCGTCGGAACGCGCGGTCCCCGCGATCCGCCTGCACCGCTGCACTTTTTGACAAGCGCGGCAGCGATCTCTGCCGCACCAGTCGAAAAATGTGGCAGAAGAGCGTCGGAGCGCAGACGTGGACCGCCGAGCGGCGTCGGCTGAGCGGCACCGATACCGCATCGTGATCGAGGCGGAATGGCCTTCTCACGCGAGCCGTTGCCGGGCCTCACAGGCAGTTCTCCATAGAATCTTGCCGTGACGACCAGCCAACAAGCCGACCCCCTGATCGGGCGGCTCGTCGACGGTCGCTACCGGGTGCGGGCCAGGATCGCCCGCGGCGGCATGGCCACCGTGTACGTGGCGACCGACCTGCGTCTCGAGCGGCGCATCGCGCTGAAGGTCATGCACGGGCACCTGAGCGACGACACGGTGTTCCAGAGCCGGTTCATCCAGGAGGCGCGCGCGGCGGCACGGCTGGCGGATCCGCATGTCGTCAACGTGTTCGACCAGGGCCAGGACGGCGAGCTCGCCTATCTCGTCATGGAGTACCTGCCCGGGATCACGCTGCGCGAGCTGATGCGCGAACAGCGCCGGCTGACCGTTCCGCAGACCATCACGATCATGGACGCCGTGCTGTCCGGCCTCGCGGCCGCGCACCGCGCCGGCATCGTGCACCGCGACGTCAAGCCGGAGAACGTGCTGCTCGCCGAGGACGGCAGGATCAAGATCGGCGACTTCGGCCTGGCGCGCGCGACGACCGCGAACACGGCATCGGGCGCCCAGCTGATGGGCACGATCGCGTACCTCGCCCCGGAGCTGGTGACCCGCGGGACCGCGGACGCCCGCAGCGACATCTACGCGCTCGGCATCATGCTCTACGAGATGCTCGTCGGCGAGCAGCCGTACAAGGGCGAGCAGCCCATGCAGATCGCGTTCCAGCACGCGACCGACTCGGTGCCGCGTCCGAGCGTGCGCAACCCCGGCGTGCCGGAGCAGCTCGACGAGCTCGTGCTGTGGGCCACCGAGAAGACCCCGGACGAGCGCCCCCGCGACGCGCAGGAGATGCTCGACCGGCTGCGGGCGATCGAGCGCGAGCTGGGCGTGGCGCCGAGCCCCACCACCGCGAAGACCACCATCATCCCGATGCGGGACACCGGCGACCAGACCAAGATCCTGCCGGGGGTCTCGCTCCCGACCGCGCCGACCCCCATCGCGGAGGCACCCAAGGACAATGCGACGCTGCTGCGCCGCCGCACCGCGCAGCGCCGCTCCCGTGGCGCGTTCCTGCTGGTGCTGGTGCTGCTGCTCGCCGTCGCCGCCGGCGCATCCGGCTGGTGGTTCGGATCCGGTCCCGGCTCGCAGCTGTCCGTGCCTGACGTGGCGGGGAAGACCTGGGATGTCGCTGCCGCGCAGCTCAGCAAGGACGGCATGAGGCCGGTGCAGGCCTCCGCGAACTCGCTGGAGGTGAAGGCCGGCCTCGCGATCACCAGCAAGCCCGGTCCCGGCGCACGCGTCGACAAGAACGCGAAGGTCACGGTCGTGATCTCGGCCGGCCCCGCAGCCGTCACGATCCCGAAGCTCGACGAGATGACCGAGGATCAGGCCAAGCAGGCGCTGACGCCGCTCAAGCTCCAGCTGCAGGACACGGTCAAGCTGTTCTCCCGCGCACCGAACGGCATCGTCATCAACGCCGAGCTCACGCCCGCCGGCGGCTCGACCTCGGAGTGCGGCGAGGGCTGCGGCGCGCATCAGGGCGATCAGATCCGACTGCTCGTCTCCCTCGGATCGGTCCCCGACGTCTCCGGCCTGACGGTCGACGACGCCACGAGCAAGCTGACCGGCGTGGGCCTGAAGGTCAATCCGGACTCGAACTCCTCGTACAGCGACACCGTCGGGAAGGGCCGGGTCATCGACTACGCCGACCGCGACGGCGGCGGCAACTGGCGCCCCGGGGACACGATCACGCTGAACGTGTCCAAGGGACCGCAGCCCGTGACGATCCCGGACGTCGGCGGGATGAGCCTCACCGATGCGATGCAGAAGCTGACCGATGCCGGGCTGCAGCCGCAGACGAGCGTCCCCAACACGCTGTGGGGCCTGTTCACGGCGACGTCCACGGATCCGAAGGCCGGTCAGAGCGTCGACAAGAACTCGACTGTGCGCGTGAAGGTCTCCGGCTGATCGGAGGTCGCCCTGATCCCGCCCGGGACTTCGGGCGGGGCGCTGGCTAGACTCCGGGGATGAAGCACTTCGTCGACCCCCCGTCCGGCACGCAGCTGCTCGTGTTCGCCAAGGGCGAGGAGCTCATGGCCGGTCTCGCCTCGTTCGCCCGCGATCAGGCGCTCGCCGGCGCCTGGGTGGACATCGTGGGTGGAGCCGCGGCGGTGACGCTCGGCTTCTTCGATCCCAGCGCGCGGGAATACCGCTGGCGCCGCTTCGAGGAGCCGCTCGAGATCACCGGGCTGCACGGCAATCTCTCCTGGGTCGACGGCCGGCCCACCTGGCACGTGCACGGCACGTTCTCCCGCTCGGACTACTCGGTGCTCGGCGGCCACGTGAAGGAATGCCTGATCGGCCTGACCGGCGAGGTCTTCCTCACGTCCCGCGGCGACCGTCTCACCCGGGTCCACGATGACGAGACAGGGCTGAAGCTGCTCAGCAGACCCTGATTCGGGCCCGTCCCTTCGAGAGGCTCAGGGACCGGCGAGCGTCAGCGCTTCTCGAGCTCCTCGGCGACCAGGAAGGCGAGCTCGAGCGACTGCATGTGGTTCAGGCGCGGGTCGCACAGCGACTCGTAGCGCGTCGCGAGGCCCTCTTCGTCGATCTGCTCGGATCCGCCCAGGCACTCGGTGACGTCGTCGCCGGTGAGCTCGACGTGGATCCCGCCCGGGAAGGTGCCGACCGCGCGGTGCGCCTCGAAGAAGCCGCGCACCTCGTCGACCACGTCGTCGAAGCGACGGGTCTTGTACCCGGTCGGCGTGGTGATGCCGTTGCCGTGCATGGGGTCGGTGACCCACAGCGGCTGCGCGCCGGAGTCCTTGACGGCCTCGAGCAGCGGCGGCAGGGCGTCGCGGATCTTTCCTGCGCCCATGCGCGTGATGAAGGTGAGCCGGCCCGGCTCGCGGTGCGGGTCGAGCTTGTCGATCAGCGCGAGAGCGGTCTCGGTCGTCGTGGAAGGGCCCAGCTTCACGCCGATCGGGTTGCGGATCTTGGAGAAGTAGTCGACATGTGCGCCGTCGAGCTCACGGGTGCGCTCGCCGATCCAGAGGAAGTGCGCCGAGGTGTTGTACGGCGTGAGCGTCCGGGAGTCGATGCGGGTCATCGGGCGCTCGTAGTCCATGAGCAGGCCCTCGTGGCCGGTGAAGAACTCGACGCGCTTGAGCTCGTCGAAGTCGGCGCCCGCGGCCTCCATGAACTTGATGGCGCGGTCGATCTCGGCCGCCATCCGCTCGTAGCGCTGGTTGGCGGGGTTCTGCGCGAAGCCCTTGTTCCAGGAGTGGACCTCGCGGAGATCCGCGAACCCGCCCTGCGTGAACGCGCGGATCAGGTTCAGCGTCGACGCGGCCGTGTGGTAGCCCTGCAGCAGCCGGGCGGGATTCGCCTCGCGGGATCCCTCGGTGAAGTCGTAGCCGTTGACGATGTCGCCGCGGTAGGCCGGCAGCGTGACGTCGCCGCGGGTCTCGGTGTCGCTCGAGCGCGGCTTCGCGAACTGCCCCGCCATGCGTCCCATCTTGACGATGGGCATCGACGCGCCGTAGGTCAGCACGACCGCCATCTGCAGCACGGTCTTGATCCGGTTGCGGATCTGGTCGGCCGTGGCGCCGGCGAAGGTCTCGGCGCAGTCGCCGCCCTGCAGCAGGAAGGCCTGTCCGGACGCGGCCCTGGCGAGCCGCTCGCGGAGGTTGTCCACCTCGCCGGCGAACACCAGCGGCGGGAGCGCGGAGATCTGCGCAGAGACCTCGGAGACGCGCTCGGCGTCGGGCCAGTGCGGCTGCTGCTTGATCGGGAGGGCACGCCACGAGTCGAGGTCCAGAGGCTGGGGCATCCCCCCATCCTAGGGCGCGCGGAGAACCCGGATCGCCTCAGCCCGCCTCTGTGACGGCGGCCAGGCGCTCCTTCACGGTGGACGCGTACACGTCCTCGTAGGTCTGCTCCCCCAGCCGCTGCAGCGCCACCATGATCTCGTCCGTCACGGAACGCAGGATGTACCGGTCGTTCTCCATGCCGGCGTAGCGGGAGAAGTCGAGCGGCTCGCCGATCACCATGCCGACGCGCATGATCTTCGGGATCCGCTGCCCGGTCGGCATCGCGACGTCGGTGTCCACCATGACCACGGGCACGACGGGGACCTTCGCCTCGAGCGCCATCCGGGCGATGCCGGTGCGGCCGCGGTACAGCTTGCCGTCAGGGCTGCGCGTGCCCTCGGGGTAGATCCCGAGCAGGTCGCCGCGGCCGAGGACCCGCAGGCCGGTGTTCAAAGAGGCCTCGGAGGCCTTGCCTCCCGAGCGGTCGATCGGGAGCTGGCCGGTGCCCTTCATGAACATCCGGGTCGCCCAGCCCTTGATGCCGCGGCCGGTGAAGTAGTCGCTCTTGGCGAGGAAGGACATCTTCCGGTCCAGCATGAGCGGCAGGAAGATCGAGTCCGAGAAGGACAGGTGGTTGCTCGCCATGATCGCCGCGCCGGAGGTGGGGACGTGGGAGCGCCCCACGATCCACGGCCGGAAGATCGCCTTCACCAGAGGGCCGATGGCGATGTACTTCATGAACCAGTAGATCATCGCCCCGCAGTCTATCCCGCTGCGCCGGCCCGCACGAGGCTCTCTTCCTCACGTGCGACGCAGTTTCACGATCGGTGCGACTGGATGTCACGCGTGTGGCCTCCTTCCCAGCGGCGGCGTGACATAGACTCCTGGGAAGCATGTACCCGTTCCGGTACCGAAGGAGTTGCCGTGGTCTCTAACGAAGGCGTCCAGTTCGAAGTCCCCGCGATCGTCCCCGCCGCCCCCGAGGACAACATCACCGACCTCCTCGAGCAGCGCGTGCAGAAGACCCCGAGCCTCGCGCTGTTCTCGGTCCCCGAGGGCGACGGCTGGCGCGACATCACCGCCGCGGACTTCCGCACCGCCGTCATCGGCCTGGCCAAGGGCTTCGTCGCGGCGGGCATCCAGCCGGGCGAGAAGGTGGGCTTCCTCGCGCGCACCACCTACGAGTGGACCCTCGTCGACTTCGCCCTGTTCTACGCCGGAGCGGTCATGGTGCCGATCTACGAGACCAGCTCGCCGACCCAGATCCAGTGGATCCTGGAGGACTCCGGCGCGATCTCCCTCGTGGTCGAGAACCCCGACCACTTCGCGCGCTTCGACGAGGTCCGCAGCGACCTGCCGCTCATCCGCGAGGTGTGGCAGATGCACCTCGGCGCGATCGCCCAGCTCACCGCGCAGGGCTCGGACGTGCCCGACGAGGAGATCGAGCGTCGCCGCGGCATCGCGAACGGCGCCGACATCGCGACCCTGATCTACACATCCGGATCCACCGGCCGCCCCAAGGGCTGCGTGCTCACGCACAGCAACTTCGTCGAGCTCTCCCGCAACGCCGCGAAGTCGCTCGACGACGTCGTATCGATCCCCGGCGCCTCGACCGTGCTGTTCATCACCACCGCGCACGTGTTCGCGCGGTTCATCTCGATCCTCGACATCCACGCCGGCGTGCGCACGGGCCACCAGCCCGACACCAAGCAGCTGCTCCCCGCGCTCGGATCCTTCAAGCCCACCTTCCTCCTCGCCGTGCCGCGCGTGTTCGAGAAGGTCTACAACTCGGCCGAGCAGAAGGCCGAAGCCGGCGGCAAGGGCAAGATCTTCCGCGCCGCCGTGGCGACCGCGATCGAGCACTCCCGCCTCCTCGAGGAGGGCGCGAAGATCCCGCTCGGCATGAAGATCAAGTTCGCCCTGTTCGACAAGCTCGTCTACGCGAAGCTGCGCGAGGCGATGGGCGGCAACGTGCGGTACGCGATCTCGGGATCGGCGCCGCTCGGCGCCCGTCTCGGCCACTTCTTCCACAGCCTCGGGATCACCATCCTGGAAGGCTACGGCCTGACCGAGACCACCGCTCCGGCGACGGTGAACACCGCGCGCAAGTCGAAGATCGGCACCGTGGGACCCGCGCTGCCCGGTGTGGGCATCCGCCTCGCCGACGACGGCGAGATCGAGGTGCGCGGCATCAACGTCTTCAAGGAGTACTGGAACAACCCGGAGGCGACCGAGGCCGCGTTCCACGACGGCTGGTTCCGCACCGGCGACCTCGGCTCCTTCGATGACGAGGGCTTCCTGGCGATCACCGGACGCAAGAAGGAGATCATCGTCACCGCAGGCGGCAAGAACGTCTCCCCCGCCGCGCTCGAGGATCCGATCCGTGCCAACCCGATCGTGGGCCAGGTGGTCGTCGTCGGCGATCAGAAGCCGTTCATCGCGGCGCTCGTCACTCTCGATCCGGAGATGCTACCCGCCTGGCTGGCGAACAACGGCCTTCCGGCGGACATGTCGCTCGCCGCCGCCGCCACGAACGACGCGGTGCGCGCCGAGGTGCAGCGCGCGATCGATGTCGCGAACACCCGCGTGTCGCGCGCCGAGTCGATCCGCAAGTTCACGATCCTGCCGACGGAGTGGACCGAGGCCAGCGGGCACCTGACACCCAAGCTGTCGATCAAGCGCAACGTGATCATGAAGGACTTCGCGCCGCAGGTCGCCGAGATCTACAACGAGACCACGGCGACGACGACGGTCCCGCTGGGCTGAGCAGCGGGCCCTTCGACAGGCTCAGGGACCGGATGGACACGCTCAGGGACCGGAGGGACCGGCGCGCCGGGTCGGCGGTTCAGAACCAGGGGCTCTCGCGGACCTCGCGCATCGCGGTCCTCCTCGTCTCCGGATCCAACCGGGAGAGGTACACCTTGCCGTCCAGGTGGTCGGTCTCGTGCTGCAGGGCCTGGGCGAGCAGCCCCTCGCCCTCGAGGACGACCGGTTCGCCGTCGAGGTCGATGCCCTCGACGCGCGCCCACGGGTGCCGCAGGGCGTCGTGCCAGAGGCCGGGTACGGAGAGGCAGCCCTCGCCGGTGGGGACCGGCTCGCCGCGCACCTCGGTCAGCACCGGGTTGATCACGTAGCCGGTCTCTCCGTCGATGTTGTAGCTGAAGGCGCGCAGCGCCACGCCGATCTGCGGCGCGGCCACGCCCGCGCGCCCTGGCAGCTCGACGGTGTCGACGAGGTCGGCGATGAGCGCGCGGACGCCGTCGTCGATGGACCCGATCTCCGCGCACGCCGTGCGCAGCACCGGGTCGCCGAAGAGGCGGATCTCCCTGACCGTCATCAGGCGGCCTGCGCCCGGAGGCCCTCGACGACGATCGCGGCCAGCTCGCGCGCCGCCTGACGCGTCTCCGGCTGCAGCGCGGAGTACGTGATCGCGCTGCCGGCGGCGATCTGCGTGTCGTACGGGATCCGCAGCACGTGCGCCACCCTGGTGCGGAAGTGCGCCTCCAGCTCGTCCAGGCGCACCATGGGCGCGCCGGGCGTGGACTGGTTCAGCACCACGACGGCATCGCGCACCTTGTCGCCGTAGCCGTTCGTCTCGAGCCAGGTGAGGGTCTCGGACGCGAGCCGCGCCTCGTCCACGCTCAGCCCCGCGACGACGACGATCGTGTCCGCCCTGTCCAGGGTCGCGCCCATCACGGAGTGCACGATGCCGGTGCCGGTGTCGGTGAGCACGAGTGAGTAGTAGTGCGCGGCGACCGAGGCGACCTGCTCGTAATCGACGTCGCTGAACGCCTCGGAGACGCGCGGGTCGGCGTCGGAGGCGAGCACGTCGAGACGCGTGCCGTCGCGGGAGACCACGGCCGAGATGTCGTGGTAGCCGGTGACCTGCTCGTGGATGCGGACCAGGTCGCGCACGGTCTTGCTGTTGGTGCGCGCGATCCGGTCGGCGAGGGTGCCGCGGTCCGGATTGGCGTCGACCGCGATGACCCGGTCCTCCCTGGCATCGGCCAGCGCCATGCCGAGCAGTGCCGTCACGGTGGTCTTGCCGACGCCGCCCTTGCGGGACAGCACCGGCACGAACCGTGCGGTGCCGGACAGCGGCGCGGCGATGCGCGCGTTCAGCGCCTTGCGCTCCCTGGCGCGCTTGCCGTCGCCGATGTTGATCCTGCGGCCGGACACGGTGTAGAGCAGGTGGCTCCACACTCCCTCGGGCTCCGGGCGGGTGAGCTGGCTCGGGTCGAGCAGCCGGTCAGCGGTGAGCAGGTCGGCGCTCTCCCGCTCGCGGTCGGCGAACTGGTCCAGGCGGCGCGAGACGAGCTCGGGGTCGGGCGTGCGGGCGGGTTCGTGGCTCACGGTCTCCTCCTCGACGGCAGCGACAGGCGCGGTGTGCACGGCGAGCACCGGGGCGAACGCCGGGGCGTCGACGACGTCGGCGTCGCGGGCGGGCGACGGCTCGGGTTCCGCGACCTCGGCGGGAGCGTGCTCCCGCTCGGACGGCACGTCGACGGCCTCGTCATCCGAGGCCTGCACGTCCGTGCCGGATCCGGGGAACCGGACGTCTTCGAGCTCTTCGGCGACGTCGTCGGGATCCTCGTCGGCGGCGTCGTCGCGATCCTCATCGGCGGTGTCGTCGACGTCCTCCGCACGGATGGCCGGCTCCTCGGATCCTTCCGCCGGTTCCGCCGGAGCCTTCGCCGTGGCCGGCTCGGCCTCGTCGTGGAACCCGGTCTCCGGGTGCGCGCTCCACGTCGCGGCCTGAGGGCGCGCCGTGTCGTCGTCCGTCCCGTCCTCCGGCCCGTCGGCGGCCGATCCGAGCGCCTCCGGTTCGTCGTCTGTGCGGTCGGGGTCCGTCCCGTCCTCCACGAGCTCGGCCACCACGACGGCGTCGTCTGCACCGGCGGGGATCTCGATCACGATGTCCGCGACGTCGAAGCCCTCATGGATCCGCCCGATGCCGTCGTCCTCGCGGACGAGGGCCGCGGGGTCCGCGTCGAGCACGAGGTCGTTGTGGGCCTCGCCGTCGACGACGTCGTCGTCCACGAGGTCGTCGTCCTCGAGACTCGGCAGCGTGACCAGGACCTGGGCGGTGGCGTCGCCCAGCAGGCCGATGTCCGCCGTGCCGATGGCACCCGTGCTGTCGAGGACGCCGAGCGAGTCGTCGGCGTCGTCCTCGGGTTGTATGCTTCTGCGTTCTGTGGTCATGATGTTTCTCCCCCGGGACGCCCTCTCGTCGAGCACGTCGCCGGCCACAAGGCTAATGCACTCGGCAGGGACCGCGCCGATCAGGACCCCGGCGGCGGCCGGAGCCGGCCTGCTCAGCGGGAGGGATGGATCACGACGAGCAGGTCACCGGCGTCCACCTGCTGGGTGGATCCGATCGCCAGCCGCTCCACGACGCCGTCGACCGGAGCGGTGATCGCCGCCTCCATCTTCATGGCCTCGATCGAGGCGACGGGATCGCCGGCCCGCACCGCGTCGCCCACCTCGGCCTTCAGGGTGACGACGCCCGAGAACGGAGCCGCAACCTGACCGGGCTTCGAGGTGTCCGCCTTCTCGACCTCGTGCGCGTCGACGGCGACCGCGCGATCGCGCACGGCGACGGGACGGAGCTGACCGTTCAGGGTCGTCATGACCGAGCGGATCCCCTTCTCGTCCGCCTCGCCGATCGACTCCAGGCCGACGTAGAGCTGCACGCCGCGGTCGATCTCGACCAGGTGCTCCTGGCCGGGGACGAGGCCGTACAGGTAGTCGCCGGTGTCCAGCACCGACAGGTCGCCGTACTGCTCCCGCATCGCGAGGAACTCGCGGGTGGGCGCGGGGAACAGCAACCGGTTCAGCGTGGCGCGGCGGGTGGCGCCGTCCGCGGCCAGCGCCTGCTCGTCCTCTGCGGAGATGTCGGTCACGCCGATGCGCACCGTGCGGCCGGCGAGGACCTTGGAGCGGAACGGCTCCGGCCAGCCGCCGGGCAGGTCGCCGAGCTCGCCTGCCATGAAGCCGATCACGGAGTCCGGGATGTCGTACTTGCCGGGGTTGGCCTCGAAGTCGGCCGGATCGGCCCGCACCGCGGCGAGGTGCAGGGCGAGGTCGCCGACCACCTTGGACGAGGGCGTGACCTTCGGCACGCGGCCGAGGATCCGGTTCGCGGCGGCGTACATGTCCTCGATGAGCTCGAAGTCCTCGGCCAGGCCGAGCGCCTTCGCCTGCTGACGCAGGTTGGACAGCTGGCCGCCGGGGATCTCGTGGTGGTAGACCCGGCCGGTCGGTCCGGGCAGGCCGGATTCGAACGGCGCGTAGACGTTGCGCACCGCCTCCCAGTACGGCTCCAGATCCGAGACCGCGGCGAGGGAGAGGCCGGTGTCGCGCTCGGTGTGCGCGAGCGCGGCGACGAGGGCGGACAGCGACGGCTGGCTCGTGGTCCCGGACAGCGGCGCCGAGGCGGCGTCCACGGCATCCACGCCCGCGGCGCTGGCCGCCAGGAGTGTGGCGAGCTGTCCGCCCGGGGTGTCGTGGGTGTGCAGGTGCACCGGCAGATCGAAGCGCTCGCGCAGCGCGGAGACGAGCCGGGCGGCGGCGGCCGGCCGGATGAGCCCCGCCATGTCCTTGATCGCGAGGATGTGCGCGCCGGAGGCGACGATCTGCTCCGCGAGGCGCAGGTAGTAGTCCAGCGTGTACAGGTCCTCCGCGGGGTCGAGCAGGTCGCCGGTATAGCACAGCGCGACCTCGGCGACCGCGGTCCCCGTCGCCCGCACGGCGTCGATCGCAGGACGCATCTGCTCGACGTCGTTGAGCGCATCGAAGATGCGGAAGACGTCCACGCCGCTGGTCGCGGCCTCCTGCACGAACGCCTCGGTCACCGCCGTCGGGTACGGCGTGTAGCCGACCGTGTTGCGGCCGCGCAGCAGCATCTGGATCGCCACGTTCGGCAGGGCCTCGCGGAGCCGGTCCAGCCGTTCCCACGGGTCCTCGCCGAGGAAGCGCAGCGCGACGTCGTAGGTCGCACCGCCCCAGGCTTCCACGCTCAGCAGCTGCGGGGTGAGCCGGGCGAGGTACGGCGCCGCGGCGACCAGGTCGCGTGTGCGCACCCGCGTCGCGAGCAGCGACTGGTGCGCGTCACGGAACGTGGTGTCGGTCACCGCGAGGCTGCTCTGCGCGCGCAGCGCGGCCGCGAAGCCCTCGGGTCCGAGCTCGCGAAGGCGCTGCCGGGATCCGGGCGCGGGCGGCGCGTCGAGGTCGAGCTCGGGCAGCTTGGTGCGCGGCTCGACGTGCGCGACCCTGGGGCCGTTCGGCTTGTTGACCGTGACGTCCACGAGCCAGTTCAGGATCTTCGAACCGCGATCCTTCGACACCCGTCCCACGAGCAGTTCGGGACGCTCGTCGATGAACGAGGTGCTGATGTCGCCGGCGAGGAAGGAGGGATCCTCGAGCAGCGCCTGCAGGAAGGGGATGTTCGTGGAGACGCCGCGGATCCGGAACTCGGCCAGCGCGCGCCGCGCCCGGGAGACCGCCGCGGGGAAGTCGCGACCGCGGCAGGTGAGCTTGGACAGCATCGAGTCGAAGTGGGGGCTGATCTGCGCGCCCTGGTGCACGGTGCCGCCGTCGAGGCGGATGCCCGCACCGCCCGGCGAGCGGTAGGTGGTGATCTTGCCGGTGTCGGGGCGGAAGCCCTGGGTGGGGTCCTCCGTCGTGATCCGGCACTGCAGCGCCGCCCCGCGCTGGCGGATGTCCTGCTGGCGCAGTCCGAGGCCTTCCAGGGTCTCGCCGGCCGCGATCCGGATCTGTGTCTGCACGAGATCGACGTCGGTGATCTCCTCCGTGACCGTGTGCTCGACCTGGATCCGCGGATTCATCTCGATGAAGACGACCTCGCCTGCCCGCTCCCCCGCCGTCTCCAGCAGGAACTCGACCGTGCCCGCGTTCTGGTAGCCGATCGACCGCGCGAACGCGACGGCGTAGCCGTGCAGCGCCTGCCGGATCGAGTCGTCCAGGTTCGGCGCCGGCGCGATCTCGACGACCTTCTGGTGGCGCCGCTGCACCGAGCAGTCGCGCTCGAAAAGGTGCACGGTCTCGCCTGCCGTGTCGGCGACGATCTGCACCTCGATGTGCCGCGGGCGCAGCACAGCCTGCTCCAGGAACATGCGCGGGTCGCCGAAGGCACTCGCGGCCTCGCGCATCGCCTCGGCGAGCGCCGGGGCCAGCTCGCCCCGCGTCTCGACCCGGCGCATGCCGCGCCCGCCTCCGCCGGCGACCGCCTTGGCGAACAGCGGGAACCCGATCGCGTCGGCCTGCGCGACCAGCTCGTCGACGTCGTCGGACGCCTCGGTGGAGCGCAGCACCGGCACGCCGGCCTCGATGGCGTGGCGCTTGGCCTCGACCTTGTTGCCCGCCATCTCCAGCACGGTGGCGGGCGGGCCGATGAACGCGATGCCGTTCGCGGCGGCCTTCTCGGCCAGTTCCGGGTTCTCGGAGAGGAAGCCGTAGCCGGGGTAGATCGCGTCGGCGCCGCTCTGCTGTGCGACCCGGATGATCTCGTCCACGCTCAGGTAGGCCCGGACCGGATGCCCCCGCTCGCCGATCTCGTACGCCTCGTCCGCCTTCAGCCGGTGGAGGGATCCGCGGTCCTCCCAGGGGAACACCGCGACCGTGCGCGCCCCCACCTCGAAAGCTGCTCGGAAGGCTCGGATCGCGATCTCGCCGCGATTGGCCACAAGGATCTTCTGGAACATGGGCACCTCGAACACTGGGGGCGCTGGCTGGGCGCATCGGGGGGCTGAGTGTTTCCTCAGCCTAGAGGACGGTAACGTGGTGTTCGTGCACGTACTCAGCGTCAGTTCCCTCAAGGGCGGTGTCGGCAAGACCACCGTGACCCTCGGCCTCGCCTCGGCGGCGTTCGCCCGCGGCGTCCGGACCCTCGTGGTCGACCTCGACCCGCAGTCGGACGTGTCCACCGGCATGGACATCCAGGTCGCCGGGCGGCTCAACGTCGCCGACGTCCTCGCCAACCCGAAGGAGAAGGTGGTCCGTCAGGCGATCACCTCCTCGGGCTGGGCGAAAGTGCATCCCGGCACCATCGACGTGCTCATCGGCAGCCCGTCCGCGATCAACTTCGACGGCCCGCACCCCAGTGTCCGCGATGTCTGGAAGCTCGAGGAGGCGCTCGCCTCGGTCGAGGCCGACTACGACCTCGTGCTGATCGACTGCGCGCCGTCCCTGAACGCCCTCACCCGCACCGCGTGGGCGGCGAGCGACCGGGTCATGGTCGTCACCGAGCCCGGCCTGTTCTCCGTGGCCGCCGCGGACCGCGCCCTGCGCGCGATCGAGGAGATCCGCCGAGGCCTCTCCCCCCGCCTGCAGCCGCTCGGCATCGTGGTGAATCGCGTGCGCCCGCAGTCCATCGAGCACCAGTTCCGGATCAAGGAGCTGCGCGACATGTTCGGACCGCTCGTGCTGAGCCCGCAGCTGCCGGAGCGCACCTCGCTGCAGCAGGCGCAGGGCGCGGCGAAGCCGCTGCACATCTGGCCCGGCGACTCCGCGCAGGAGCTCGCAGCCGACTTCGACACGCTGCTCGACCGGGTGATCCGCACCGGTCGCATCGCCCTGCCGGACGACAGCCGGGTCTGAGCACCCGGCGCACACGCGCACACCGACGACGAGAGCCGGTCCCCGCAGGGGCCGGCTCTTCTTGTGTCTTGTGTCCGGTGTCAGGCGGACCGGCGGGAGCGGCGCGCGGCGAGGTCGTCCATCGGCTGCTGCTCGGGCACGAGCGCGTCGAACTCCACGAGCGTGGCCTCGACCTCGTGGAAGACCTTGCCCACGGCGATGCCGAAGACGCCCTGACCGCGGCTGAGCAGGTCGATCACCTCGTCGTTCGAGGTGCACAGGTAGACCGAGGCGCCGTCGCTCATCAGCGTCGTGCCGGCCAGGTCACGGATCCCCGCGGCGCGGAGCTGGTCCACGGCTGTGCGGATCTGCTGCAGCGAGATGCCGGTGTTCAGCAGCTCTTTGACGAGCTTGAGCACGAGGATGTCGCGGAAGCCGTAGAGACGCTGCGACCCGGATCCGCTGGCGCCGCGGACGGTCGGCACGACCAGCTCGGTGCGCGCCCAGTAGTCCAGCTGGCGGTAGGTGATGCCTGCTGCGCGAGCGGCGATCGCCCCGCGGTAGCCGACCTCGTCATCCATCGCCGGCAGCCCGTCGGTGAAGAGGAGATCGTCCCCGAACGACGGTCCGTCGCCCCGTTCCTCGGCGCTCATGCCATCTCCTCCAGATCCTTAAACCACAACGTGAAAGTCGTTGTCTCCACGGTAGGCCAGCGCGGTGCCGGCGACAACGACATCCGGCGCGCGTCGGGGGTGTGTCGCAATCAGTTCGTTACGACAGCAGCCGGCCGATGCCGTCCTTGACCAGCAGCGAGCGCACCTCATCCAGCCGGGAGGCGAGCTCGGGGGCCATCTCGCTGGCCCTGGCGCGGGACGGGGTGTCGGTGCGGCGGAGCAGCGCGGACAGCGCCGACTGCACCAGAGCGATGTCGCGCTCGGCGCTCTGCCGCAGCGGACGGAGGTGGCGCGGACCGATCCCGTGGCTGTCCAGCGCGACCAGCGCCCGCAGCAGCGTGACGGCGGACTCGGGATAGGCCTCGGCGGCCGGCAGCATGCCGCTGCTCACCGCGTCGCTGAGCAGCGCCGAACTCGCTCCGGCCGCGCTGAGCAGCTCGTCGCGGCGGTACCGCCGGGGACCGGCCATGATCGAGGCGGGCAGCGCGGGGGCTGCGCCCGATGCGTCCAGGGCGTCGAGGTGCTCGCGGATGACCTTGAGCGGGAGGTACTGGTCGCGCTGCAAGGTGAGGGCGACACGGATCCGCTCCAGATCGGCGGCGGAGAACTTGCGGTACCCGCTGGGGGTGCGCACCGGGGCGACGATCCCCTTCTCCTCGAGGAAGCGCAGCTTCGAGGCGCGGACGTCGGGGAACTCCGGCGTGAGACGCGCGAGCACCTGGCCGATGCTCAGCAGCCCGGACGGGGCGGAACGCTCGGCGGCCGATGCCGCCATCAGGCGCCCGCCTGCGCGAGGTCCGCAGGAGAGGCGAAGAAGTTCAGCCGGAACTTGCCGACGCGGATCTCGTACCCGTTGCGCAGCTCGCTGCGGTCGACGCGCTCGCCGTTGACGTAGGTGCCGTTCAGCGAGCGCTGATCGACGATCTCGAAGGCGGTGCCGGTGCGGATCACCTCGGCGTGACGGCGCGACACCGTCACGTCGTCGAAGAAGATGTCGGCCTCGGGGTGGCGGCCCACGGTGGTGACCGGGGTGTCCAGGAGGTAGCGGGCGCCAGCGAGCGCTCCGGAGCGCACCAGCAGCAGCGCGGAACCCGACGGCAGGGCCGAGATCGCCGCCTTCTCCACCTCGGTCAGATCGGCGCCGAACGGGACGAAGGACAGGTCGGAGTCGTGCCCGAACGTCTGCGTCGTGTCGTGGGCGGCCTCGCCGCCTCGCCGGACCGCGCCTTCGGGAACGTCGTTCTCAGTCACAGTGCACCCCTCCTCTGGCGTTCCAGACTATCGGATGACGGCGGCGCGAAACAGCCGCGTCCAGCCGTCACGACTGCCCGGCGGCGCGCCGCGGACGATAGGCTGAGGGCATGCCACACTACGACGTCGTCATCCTCGGCGCTGGCCCCGGCGGCTACGTCGCCGCCGTCCGCAGCGCCCAGCTCGGCCTGTCCACCGCGATCATCGAGGAGAAGTACTGGGGCGGTGTCTGCCTCAACGTGGGCTGCATCCCGTCCAAGGCGCTCCTGAAGAACGCCGAGCTCGCGCACACGCTGAACCACAAGGCGGACTTCTTCGGCATCTCCGGAGAGTTCACGATCGACTTCGGCAAGGCGTGGGACCGCTCGCGCGTCGTCGCCGACGGCCGTGTCAAGGGCATCCACTTCCTGATGAAGAAGAACAAGGTCGTCGAGTACGACGGCCGCGGCACCTTCACCGGTCCGAAGGCGATCTCGGTGGCCAAGTCCGACGGCACGACCGAAGAGGTCACCTACGACAACGTCATCATCGCGACCGGATCCACGGTGCGCCTGCTCCCCGGCGTGCAGCTCAGCGACAACGTGGTCACCTACGAGGAGCAGATCCTCTCCCGTGAGCTGCCCGAGTCGATCGTCATCGTCGGCGCCGGCGCGATCGGCATGGAGTTCGGCTACGTGCTGACGAACTACGGCGTGAAGGTCACGATCATCGAGTTCCTCGACCGCGCGCTGCCCAACGAGGACGCGGACGTGTCGAAGGAGATCACGAAGCAGTACAAGAACTACGGCGTCGACATCCTCACCTCGACCAAGGTCGAGAAGGTCTCAGACAACGGCTCGTCCGTCACCGTCACCTACACCGGCAAGGACGGCGCGCAGTCGTCGATCGAGGCGGGCAAGGTCCTCATGTCGGTCGGCTTCGCCCCCAATGTGACCGGCTACGGCCTGGAGAACACCGGCGTGAAGCTCACCGAGCGCGGCGCCATCGACATCGACGACCACATGCGCACCAACGTCGAGGGCATCTACGCCATCGGCGACGTGACCGCCAGGCTGCAGCTCGCCCACGTGGCCGAGGCGCAGGGTGTCGTCGCGGCGGAGACCATCGGCGGTGCCGAGACCCAGACGCTGGGCGACTACCGGATGATGCCGCGTGCGACGTTCTGCTCGCCGCAGGTGGCCTCGTTCGGCCTCACCGAGCAGCAGGCGAAGGACGAGGGCCGCGAGATCAAGGTCGCGACCTTCCCGTTCATGGCCAACGGCAAGGCGCACGGCCTGGGCGAGCCGGTCGGCTTCGTCAAGCTCATCGCGGACGCCGAGCACCTCGAGCTCATCGGCGCGCACATGATCGGCCCGGACGTGTCCGAGCTGCTCCCCGAGCTCACGCTCGCGCAGAAGTGGGACCTCACCGCGCTCGAGCTGGCGCGCAACGTGCACACCCACCCGACCCTGTCGGAGGCGCTGCAGGAGGGCTTCCACGGCCTCGCGGGTCACATGATCAACTTCTGATCCGATCCCGTTCGCAGCAAGGCCCGGTCGCGCCGCACGTGTGACCGGGCCTTCCTGCGTGTCAGGGGGCCTCGCGCGTCACAGCCCTCCCATTGTGACCAGCCCCGCCGACCATTCGCCCAGCGGTGCGGACCCGAGCGCCCGGATGAGCGCCTCGCGGGCGTGCAGCGGGAGTCCCCGCGCGGGCGCGCCCATGGCCATGTAGAAGGCTGCACGCGCCTGCGCGGCCCGGGCGGACCGCGGCACCCGGCGGGCGTACTCGCGCAGGTCGGACGAGCCGTGGGTGAGGGCGATGCGGATCGCGGAGGCGAGCCGGTCGGCGTCCAGCCAGCCCAGGTTCATGCCCTGGCCGCCGATCGGACTGATCTCATGCGCGGCGTCGCCGAGCAGCGCCGTCCGCCCGCGGACGACCGTGCGCGCCCGATGCTGCGCGGCGACGAACGCCGTGGGTCGCGCGTCATCGGGGATGTCCGGATCCGTGCCGATGCGCTCCGCCACGGCCGTGCGGAACCCCTCGGCGACGCCGTCCCTGTCCCCGCGCAGCACCCATCGCCTCCGTGCGCCCGGCAGCGGGAACGACTCGACGAGCCCGTCCGGTTCGCAGTGCAGCAGCGCCCTGGTGCCGGCGGCGGGGTCGTCCACGTCCAGCATCGTGTGGACGGCCCGGCCAGGGCGGCGGTCCCACCCCATCCCGAGCTCGCGCCGGAAGCCGCTGTGCACGCCGTCCGCGATCACCACGAAAGCCGCGGTGAGCTCGCGCCGCCCCTGGTCGGCGTCGACCGTCACGCGCACGAAGCGGCCCTCGTCCCGGATCCCCCGCGCTGTGCAACCGGAGCGGAGCGCCGTCGCCGAGAGTGCGCCGAGACGTTCCCGCAGCAGCGCGTGCGTGCGCTGCTGCGGGACGACCAGCACGCGGCGGCCCTCCGGGAAGTCCAGGGAGGCGAGGACCCTGCCGCGGCTGAGCACGTCGCCCCCGTGCAGGGCGAGCGCCTCGGTCCGGAACGCGGTCGCCACCCCGGCGTGCTCCAGGGCGTCCAGGCCCGGTGGATGGATCCCGATCGCCCTGCTCCGGCGGTCCTCGCCCCGGCGGCGCTCGCAGATCACGACGTCGATGCCGTCCTGCGCGAGCAGGCAGGCCAGCAGCAGTCCGACCGGCCCCGCACCCACGACCACGACGTCGTGATCGAGCACCGGCGCGAGATCCAGCAGCGGGTCAGGATCCGGCATCGTCCTGCTCCCAGCGCAGCTCGAGACGGGCCGGCACGCCGCGCCGCACCGTCCAGCCCGGCGGGGCGACGGCCGCGAGCTCGTCCGTCGTGTACGAGCGCCGGATGCTGGTCAGCCCGTCGTCCCGGATGAACGACCCCGCGAGCAGGTTCGCGGCGAACGGCCAGGTGCCGGCGGCGAACAGGGCGTACGCGGTGCGGCCGCGGGCGATGTCATGATGCGCGACCAGGCCCCGGGGTGCCGCGAGACGGCGGGTGTCCGCGAGCATCTCCTGCAGCCCGGCCGGGCTGAGGTGGTGCAGCAGGTGGTTCGACAGCACGATGTCGAAGGCCTCGCCGGCGCGCACCAGTTCGGCGACCAGTGCGCATCGGTAGGTCACGCCGAGGCCCCCGTCCTGAGCGGCCGCCCACGCGGTGGCGCGCTCGTCGGCGTCCAGCGCGGTGATGTCGGCGTCGAGACGGTCCCTGGCGAGGTGCCGGGCGAGCACGCGGCAGAGATCGCCGCCGCCCGCGCCCACGTCGAGGATCCGCACCTGCCCCGCCCGCGCCCGCGGACGCACGTCCCGTCGGTACACGGCGCCGGGCCGGGAGACCACGGCGTTGACGATGCGGAAGAGCCGGTAGGTGCGCTCCAGCATCCCGCGATCCGCCCCCGGGTCGTCCATCAGCTCGCGCGCGTCGACCGCGCGAGCGGCGAGATCAGCGTGCATCGCCTTCCGCGCCGATCACGGTCATCAGGGCGCTCTCGGCGGTCAGCCCCGGCCCGAAGGCCATCGCCGAGACCCGATCCCCGTCGCGCGCCCCCTCCTCCTGCAGGATCCGCTGCAGCACGAACAGCACGGTCGCACTCGACATGTTCCCGTGCACCCGCAGCGTCTCCCGCGCCGGGTGCAGCTGCGCGTCGCTCAAGCCCAGCCGGTCCTGCACCCGGTCCAGGATGCTGCGCCCGCCGGGATGGATCGCCCAGTGCCGCACAGCCTCCCCGATCCGTCCCTCGTCGTAGGGGCCGGCCAGCTCGTCCGGATAGAGCGGGCGCAGCGCCTCGACGATGGTCTCGCCGATGATCTGCGGCACCGCGGTGGACAGGACCATCTCGAACCCCCGGTCGCCGATCGTCCACGCCATGTCCTTCTCGCCCTCCGGCGCGATCGCGGTGTGGAAGCGGTCCAGGCGCAGGCCGGGGACGGCGGATCGGGCCGGCCGTGCGGTGACGATCCCGGCTGCGGCCCCGTCGGCGAACAGCGAGGAGGCGATGATCACGTCGGGGTCCTCGGAGGTGCGCAGATGCAGCGTGCACAGCTCGACGCTGACCACCAGCACCACAGCGTCCGGATCCGCGGCGCAGAACTGGCTCGCCGCGCGCAGGGCGGGCATCGACGCGTAGCAGCCCATGAATCCGAGGTGGTAGCGCTGCACCGCGTCGGAGAGCCCGAGCGCACGCACGATCGCGTACTCCGGCCCCGGAGCGTGGAATCCGGTGCAGGACACCGTGACGACGTGGGTGATGTCGGCGGCGTCGAACTCGGGGTCAGCCTCCAGCGCCGCCCGCGCCGCGGCGACGAACAGCCGGCCCGCCTCGCGCGTGTAGACGTCGTTGCGGACCCCGGTTCCGGGCGAGAGCAGCGCGCCGGTGGTGCGGTCGAAGAAGACCGGCTCCTCCGTCTCCGCCGTCAGCGAGAGCTCGCCGAGCACGGTGCGGCGGGTGTCGATGCCCGATCCGTCGAAGGATGCCGTGACGATCCGCCTGGCGAGGCGGGAGAGCCCGGGCTGCGCGGCGAAGACGTCGCGCACCTCGTTCTGGTGCAGGATCGTGTCGGGCACGACCGTCTGCAGGGACCTCAGCACCGCGGAGCCGCTCATGGTGCCACTCAAGCACGCGCCCTGCCCCGCCGGAAGGGGCTTGCGCTCCCCCGCGGAGGCGATCGAGACGGAGAACTGCCCGGTCAGCGGACGGATCGGCCGCGTGGATCAGAAGCCGAGGGCGCGGGCGAGCTTGGATCCGGACGCGGACGCCCTTCCGCCTGCGGCCGTGACCGCCTGCTCCACCGCGGCGAAGAACGCCGCCCTGCCCTCGTCGTCGGCGGGCGCAGCGGGCCCGAGCTCCATCTCCCATTCACGCCATTCGCGCCGCCCGCCGCCGCGCAGGTCGGTCGCGCGGACGAGATCGTCCACGAACTCGGCGACCACGCCCTGGGGGCCGGTGAGCAGATAGGCGGTGCGGGCGTTCTCGATGCGGGCCAGCGGGGAGAGCGGCTCCGACGTCCAGCGGGCGACGGCCGCGGCGACCGCGTCCGGCAGGGCGTCGCCGGGATCGCCGCCGAGCGGCCAGCCGAGCTCGAGCCGGCCGTCGCCCTGACGCGGGCCCTTGATGTGCCAGCCCTCGTCCGGGCCTCCGGTGCGACGCCGCAGCGCCACGCCGTTGCGGGCCAGCTCGCCGGCGGCGGTGTCGAAGTAGCGCGCGTCGAGGGCCCTGGCCTCGCCCTCGGTGACCGCGTCGACACCGGGGATCGCATCCCACCGCGGAAGCGGCGTCTCGTCGTCGACGTCGTACTTGCGCTCGACCTCGAGGGTGCGGGAGTGCTCAGTCATCCGACGGATCGATGTCCTCGAGGGACTCGTCGAACCAGTAGTCCACCTCGGTGGGACCGTCGTGCGCACCGGTGTGCGTCGGCTCGCCCCGGCGGTTGTACACGACCTGGGTCTCGCTGTAGGGGACGATCAGTTTGTCGTCCGCTGCGCCGAGGGGAAGGATCTGCCCGTCCAGCGGGCCGCCGTGGAGTCGCGCGAGTGCCATGTCCTCACCCTATCGCCGCGAGCGCGCCGGGGCGCGGATCCCGGCCCTCGCCGCGGGTCCGGGGCGGAGCCGGAGGGCGCGGACCCGCTCATCCGGCCGCGACGCCGAGCACGCCGCCGACGATCATCCACGGCCCGAACGCTATGTGCGTGCGACGGTCCGCCCGGCGCAGCGCGATCAGTCCCAGCGCGTGCGCGGCCCCGAGCACGAACGCGGCTGCGGCGCCGACCAGGAGCGCCTGTCCGCCGTGCCAGCCCAGCACGAGGCCGATGACGGCAGCGAGCTTCACATCCCCGCCGCCCAGTCCTCCCCGGCTCAGCAGCCGCAGGAGCGCATAGAAGCCGCCCAGGAGCAGCATCCCCCACTGCGCGCCGGTCAGCGGATCGCGCTCCCCCGTCAGCAGCGCCTCCGCGAGCACGAGCGCGACCGTTCCCGCGAGCGTGGGCAGCACGATCCGATCCGGGAGCCGGTGCGTGTCGATGTCGACGACGATGAGCCTGGCGCCGATCCCGAGCAGGCCGAGATGCGCCAGCGCGACGAGCACCGCGTGCAGGTCGACGAGGAGCGGATCCATGCGGGAAGACTAGGAGATCGGCGAGGGTCCGTGGGACGCCTGTGGACAACGGCGCCGGCTCCGCAGCCCTCCCCGTCTCCGCGCGTCGCCGACCTCTTTAGGCGATCTCTTTAGGCGATCGCTGCGGGATCGTCAACCGGCTCGGCTCTCCGCGGGAACGCCGGATACGGTCGCGGTGTCGAAGGAGTCGCACATGACATCCCACGATCCCGGCCTTCACCGGCCCGCGCCTCCCGCCGTGGCGCACGAGCGCGCACGCCCCGGCGCGCAGGGGCGCGCCAGAGTGGGCGTCTCCGGCTGGCGGTATGCGCGCTGGCGCGGCGACTTCTACCCGGCGGGCCTCGCGCAGGCGCGCGAGCTGGAATACATCGGCCAGCGGTTCTCGAGCGTCGAGCTGAACGGATCCTTCTACGCACTGCAGCGTCCCGCGAGCTACCAGCGCTGGCGGGACAGCGTTCCGGACGGCTTCGTGTTCGCGGTGAAGGGCTCCCGCTACGTCACGCACATGCTGCGGCTGCGGGGTGTGGAGACGGCGCTGGCGAACTTCTTCGCCTCCGGCCTGCTCGCGCTCGGGGACCGGCTCGGCCCGATCCTGTGGCAGCTGCCCGAGCGGCAGCGGTTCGACCCTGCGGTGCTCGACGCGTTCCTGGCGGCACTGCCGCGCACGACCGGAAGCGCCCTCGCCCTGGCCCGGCGGCACGACGAGCGCCTCGACGGCAGGTCCTGGCTCCACATCGACGCGGACGTGCCGATCCGGTACGCGCTCGAGCCACGCTCGGCGGGCTTCGGCGACCCTGCCGCGACGGAGCTGCTGCGCCGCCACGACGTCTCCCTCGTGATCGCCGACACGGCGGGGAGATGGCCGCGGTTCGAGGAGCTGACCTCGGACCACGTCTACGTGCGCCTGCACGGCTCGGAGGAGCTGTACCACAGCGGCTACCGCGAGGACGAGCTGACCGAGTGGGCGCGCCGGGTGCGGGAGTGGACGAGCGGATCCGGCGACGGCCGCCCGCGCGACGTGTACGCGTACTTCGACAACGACGCGCGGGGCCACGCGCCGCACGACGCGCTCGCGCTCGCCGCCCTGGTCGGCGACCACGGCGCCGTGGAGCCCTGAGACGCCACCCGGGCGATCAGCCGGCGCCTGGGATTTCGGCCGGCGTGTCGGGAGGGGTCAGCCGACGTGTCGGGAGGGGGCGGCCGACGTGTCGGGATTTCAGCCGAGCAGGGCCGCCGCCGTCCGCAGGTCGGCCACGAACGCCCGGCGGCCCGCCTCCCGATCGTCGGCGTCGCGCAGCCGCAGCAGGCTGGACGGATGCACGGTCACGACCAGCGGAGTGCCGGAGGGATCCGACGTCTCGAGCACCTGGCCGCGGACGTCGCCGATGCGCTCGGTCCGCTCCCGCAGCGACCGCGCCGCGGTGGCCCCGAGCGCCACGACGACCGCCGGACGCACGGCGGCGATCTCCGCCTCCAGCCACGGCCGGCACGCGACGATGTGCGAGACGGCCGGCTTCTCGTGGATGCGCCGCTTCCCGCGGCGCTCGAAGCGGAAGTGCTTGACCGCGTTGGTCAGATAGACCGCCTCCTCGTCGATGCCCGCCTCGCCGAGGGCTTCCTGCAGCACCCGGCCGGCGGGTCCGACGAAGGGCTCGCCCTCCAGATCCTCGCGGTCCCCCGGCTGCTCGCCGACGAGCATCATCCTGGCCCGGGCCGGGCCGCGGGAGAACACGACCTGCGTCGCGTCCTGCCACAGCTCGCAGCCCCGGCACGACTCCGCCGCCGCACGCAGCTTCCCGACGCCGGCCCCGGCCGGGACCCACGGCTGCGCGCCCTGGTCCTCCGCGGCGCCGTCGTCGTCCCCGTTCATGCCGAACGGAGCAGGATCCGGCCGTCCTGGACCTTCGTCTGCCAGCACGGCTCCGCGACGCTCGCCGGTCCCCGCTGCACGGAGCCGTCCTCGATGCGGAGCCGGCTGCCGTGCCACGGGCAGGTGACGCAGCCGTCCGTGTCGAGCTCGCCCTCGTCGAGCGGTCCGCCCGCGTGCGTGCAGACGGCCGAGATCGCGTGCAGATCGCCGCGCTGCCGCACGAGCAGCACCGGGACGTCACCCGCGGTCACCCGGGTCAGGGCCCCCTCGGCGATGTCGGCATCGGCGGCCACGTCCGTCCAGTCGTCCACCTCGTCCTGGAAGGCCGTCCGGCTCACGCCGATGCCGCGCACGAAGGAGAGGTGCCCGCCGAGATACGCCGAGCCGAGCGTGCAGCCGAGTCCCAGCAGGCTGAGCGCCGCGCCGGCGCCGTGGTGCCCGCGACGGCGCACGAGCCACGACGTCATCTGCAGGACGGAGGCGGTCGCGTTCGCGAGGCCGTGGACGAGGCCGACGCGCTTGTCGGGGCCGTGCATGGAGGACCAGTCGGAGGCGCCGGACAGCGCCGTCGGCACGGATGCGAGGATGCCGAGGCCGACCATGCGCCGGGCCGCCCGCTCCTCGCCGGCGAGGTCGAGGACCGTGGCGGCGCCCCACGCCCCGATCGGCAGGTCCGTGAGCACGGGATGCGCCTGATGTCCCAGCCAGGAACCGGAGAGCGCGTTCTTCACGGAGGCGGAGCGCGTGGCCGTGTCGACCCAGCCGCTCACCTTCTCCGCCGCCGGATCGAGTTCCTTCGTCTTCCCGATCCTCTCGATCAGGGTCTGCATCGCCGCTGTCAGCATTCGCATGGATCGCTCCTCCGCACCGCGTCGTTGGGCCTCTCTGTCTACCCCCGGGTTCCGACGCGGTCAACGGGGCTTGACACGGAGGGGCGCCGTCGGATGCGGGTCAGAGGTCGATGATCTCGAGGTCGACGAGGATCGTGTCCCCCTCGCCGAATCCCTCGGCGTCGCGCACCTGGCGCTTGAGCGGCAGGACGTACTCGCTGCCGTTGTAGAAGATCGACGTGCGCCAGCTGGTCGACCCCACGCGCACCTGCACCCGGAGCGAGGCGAACCCGCGCGGGGGCGCCGGCAGCTCGTGGATCTCGGCGGACAGCTCCTCCGGCACGGAGGCGAAGAACCAGGCGTCGGTGCGCGCCGCCCACCGCCACACCTCGCTGTCGAACTCGATCCGCACGGCTTTCAGCGTAGTCGCGCGGATCGACTCCGGATCCGGGATCGCATGTCGGATGTACGAGTTATCGTCTCTTCGTACGTTGCATTACTAGAAGAGATGTTCGAGGATGGATCCATGGGGATGGCTCTCGGTTCGATGATGGACCCCGCCGCCGACGCTCGGGCCGGGGATGTGCTCCGGCTGCGCCGGGAGATCACCCGCATGCAGCGCCGGCGGAGCGATCTGCCGCTGATCCCGGTCGCTCCCGCGCTGCAGCCGATCCTGCCGGAGGGCGGTCTGCAGGTCGGCACGACGTACTCGCTCTCCCCCTCTCCCGGGCTCGTGGCCGCGCTGCTCGCGGGCGCCTCCGCCACCGGGGCCTGGTGCGCCGTCGTCGGCATGCCGACCCTGGGCGTCGAGGCGCTGGCCGGGCACGGCGTGGACCTGAGCCGCCTGCTCCTCGTGCCGGGGCCGGGGCCGCGCTGGCTCTCCGTCGTCTCCGCACTCTCCGAGGTGATCCCCCTCATCGCGATCCGCCCCTCGTCGCCGGTCGGCCAGGCCGAGCTCTCCCGGCTGAGCGCACGGTTGCGGGATCGCGGCTGCACGCTGCTGGTCGTCCCCGCCCGCGGGGGATCGTCCGCCCGCGCCGGCGACATCGCCTGGCCGCAGAGCGAGGGCTCGATCCGCATGCACGACCCGCACTGGCGGGGCCTCGGCGCGGGCTGGGGTGCGCTGGAGGAGTGCGAGGCGACGGTCACCGCGCGCACCCGCCGCTCCCCCGTGCCGCAGAGCGTGCGGGTGCGGCTGCCCGGTGCCCATGGCCGGATAGAGGCCGTCTCCCCCGCCGCACCTCGGCTCGTCCCGCTCCCCTCCGTCCGGACCGGGCTGCGCCCGGTCGCCGACGCGCGCGCCCTGCTGGCGGTGGCGGGATGAACTCCGCGGTCCGCGTCCCGTCCGGCGTGCCGCCCGTCCGGGTCATCGTGCTGTGGTTCCCGGACTGGCCGTTGCGCGCCGCGCTGGGAGCCGCCGCGGACGAGCCCGCCGCGATCTTCCACGCGAACCGGGTGGTCGCGTGCTCCGCCGCCGCCAGGGCCGAGGGCGTGCGGATCGGGCAGCGCCGGCGCGAGGCGCAGGGGCTGCTGCCCTCCCTGCGCATCCTGCCCGCCGATCCGGCACGGGACGAGCGGGCGTTCCTGCCCGTGCTGCGCCTGATCGAGGCGCACGCCCCCGGCGCGCAGCTGCTCCGCCCCGGCCTCGCCCTGCTCCGCGCCCGCGGGATCGCCCGCTATCACGGCGGGGAGGAGGAGGCGGCGCGCGCGCTGCACGACCGCCTCGCCGAGGAGGGGCACTCCGAGGTGCGGATCGGGATCGCCGACGGGCCGTTCACCGCCGAGCTCGCCGCGCGCGGCGCCGATCCGGCGCTCGTGGTCGCCGCGGGCGCGTCCGCCGCGTTCCTCGCCCCGCTGCCCGTGCAGGCCCTGCATCACGTGACCGGAGGCGACGACGAGGTCGCCCCGCTGCTGCTCCGCCTCGGCGTGCGCACCCTCGGCGAGCTCGCCGCCCTCGGCACGGCCCGGCTCAGGGAGCGCTTCGGCGAACGCGGAGTGCGCCTGCACGCCCTGGCGGCGGGCGCCGACTCCCGTCCGGTCGTGCCGCGGTCGGCGGATCCGGAGCTCGAGGCGGAGGTCGAGTTCGAGCCCCCGCTCGGCCAGTCCGACCAGATCGCGTTCGCGGTGCGGCAGAGCGCCGACGCCGTGATCCTCGCCCTCGGAAAGGCCTCGCTGGTGTGCACCGAGGTGCGCATCGACCTCACCGACGACGACGAGCAGGTGACCTCCCGGACCTGGCTGCACCCCACCTGCTTCGAGGCCTCGGATCTCGTCGACCGGGTGCGCTGGCAGCTGGAGTCGCTCGCGGCCGAGGCCGCCGCAGCCGGCGAGGACGCCGACGAGGCGCATCGCTTCCGCGGCATCGCCCGGGTGCGGATCGCGCCGGTCGCGGTCGACGACGCCGCGCACCACCAGCCGGCGCTGTTCGGCTCCGGCACCGACGATCGGCTGCACCACGCCGTCTCCCGCGTGCAGACCCTGCTCGGTCACGAGGGCGTGCTCACCGGGACCGTCGCGGGAGGGCGTCTGCTCAGCGACCGGCAGCAGCTCACGCCCTGGGGCGAGCGGGTGGTGCCCGCCCGGCCCCCGGATCAGCCCTGGCCGGGGCAGCTGCCGGATCCGCTGCCGGCGGAGGTCTTCGTGCCGCCCCGGCCGATCGCGGTGACCGCGGCGGACGGCAGCGCGATCGGCGTGGACGGCCGCGGCCTGCTCAGTGCGGATCCGGCCGCCGTCGACTCCTGCGCCGTGCTGTCCTGGGCCGGTCCCTGGCCGCTGCGGGATCGCCGCGGGGATCCCGCAGGCTCCCTCTGCGGCGAGCGCCTGCAGCTGGTCGACGCCGAGGAGCGGGCCTGGCTCGTGCTCCACCAGGGCGACCGCTGGTGGGCCGAAGGGAGGTATCACTGATGGGCTGGCACAACCCGGACATGTCCTGGGCGGAGCTGGAGCGCACGCTGAGCGGTCGGAAGCCGCTGCATCAGGAGGGGACGGTGGATGCGCCATCGCGCATGCACAAGCGCCCGCCGATCCGGCTGGGCGACATCCCGCGTCCGGCGGACGCTGTCCCCTACGCCGAGCTGCACGTGCACTCCTCGTACTCCTTCCTCGACGGCGCCTCCTCCCCCGAGGAGCTCATCGCGGAGGCGCAGCGGCTGGGGCTGAGCGCGCTCGCGATCACCGACCACGACGGCTTCTACGGTGCGGCGCACTTCGCCGAGGCCGCCGCATCCCTCACATCCGCCGACGGCGCCGGGTCGTCCGCCGACGGCGCCGGGTCGTCCGCCGACGGCGCCGGGTCGTCCGCGTCCCCCTCCGGTTCCGGGGACGCCTCCCCGCTGCAGACGGTGTTCGGCGCGGAGCTGTCCCTCGGCGGCGGGGCCCCCACCCCGGCGCGCAACGGCGCTCCGGACCCGCTCGGCGAGCACCTGCTCGTGCTGGCCCGGGGCGAGGAGGGCTACCACCGTCTGTCCGGGGCGATCACCGAGGCCCAGCTGCGCGGCGGCGAGAAGGGACGCCCGCACTACGTGCTGGAGTCCCTCGCGAACCGGGCGCAGGGGCACTGGACGATCCTCACCGGCTGCCGCAAGGGGGCCGTGCGCACCGCGCTCGAACGGGAGGGGCCGGAGGGAGCGGAGCGGGCGCTGCGCACCCTCGTCGACCTGTTCGGCACGGATCGGGTGGCGGTCGAGCTGATCGACCACGGCGATCCGCTCGACACCCGCCGCAACGACATCCTCGCCGCTCTCGCCGCCGCGCACGGGCTGCCGGTGGTCGCCACGAACAACGTGCACTATGCGAGACCCGATGACGCCGCCCTCGCCGAGGCGATCGCGGCGGTGCGCGCCACCCGGAGCATGCGCGAGCTGGAAGGCTGGCTGCCCGCGCACGGCTCGGCCCACCTGCGCAGCGGGGCGGAGATGACCGCCCGCTTCGCGCGCTACCCCGGCGCGATCGCGCACGGTCTGGAGATCGCGGAGGCCTGCGCCTTCCCGCTGCGCCGCGCCAAGCCGGCCCTGCCCACGATGCGGGTCGGCCCGGGCGAGACGCCGATGAGCCGCCTGCGCGCGCTGGTCTGGGCGGCCGTGCCGGAGAAGTACCCGCACCTCACCGACGAGGGACGGAAGAGGATCGAGCGTGAGCTGGCCGTGATCGAGGAGAAGGACTTCCCCGGCTACTTCCTCATCGTGCACGGGATCGTCACGGAGGCGAAGGATCGGGGGATCCTCTGCCAGGGACGCGGATCCGCCGCGGCGAGCGCCGTCTGCTACCTGCTCGGCATCACCGCGGTGGACGCGATCCGGTACGGCCTTCCCTTCGAGCGCTTCCTCGCCACCACCCGCAACGAGGAGCCGGACATCGACGTGGACTTCGACTCCTCACGCCGGGAGGAGATCATCCAGTGGGTCTACGAGGAGTACGGGCGGGAGAACGCGGCGCAGGTCGCGAACGTGATCCAGTACCGTCCGAAGAACGCGGTGCGCGACATGGCCCGGGCGCTCGGGCACTCCCCCGGCCAGCAGGACGCCTGGTCGCGTCAGGTGGAGCGCTGGGGCCTCGACCTCTCCCTGGTCGCTGACCACGACATCCCGGAACAGGTGGTCGACTACGCCGACAAGCTGCTCCGGGCGCCGCGGCACCTGGGCATCCACTCCGGCGGCATGGTCCTCACTCGCGAACCCGTCGGCGAGGTGGTGCCGGTCGAGCACGCCCGCATGGAGAAGCGCACCGTCATCCAGTGGGACAAGGACGCGAGCGCCTGGATGGGACTGGTGAAGTTCGATCTGCTCGGGCTCGGGATGCTCTCCGCCCTGCGGCACTGCTTCGACCTGGTCCGCGACGCGACCGGCGAGGACTGGACACTGGACACTCTGCCGAAGGAGGAGCCCGCGGTCTACGACATGCTCTGCCGGGCGGACACGATCGGGGTGTTCCAGATCGAGTCCCGCGCGCAGATGGGGCTGCTCCCCCGCCTGCAGCCGCGGGAGTTCTACGAGCTCGCGATCCAGATCGCCCTGATCCGCCCCGGCCCGATCCAGGGCGGAGCCGTGCACCCCTTCGTGCGGCGCAAGCTCGGGCAGGAGACGGTCACCTACGCCCACCCCGTCCTGGAGCCGGTGCTGAAGCGCACCCTGGGCATCCCGGTGTTCCAGGAGCAGCTCATCCAGATGGCGACCGCGCTCGGGAACTGCACCGCCGACGAGGCCGACATCCTGCGCCGGGCGATGGGGTCGAAACGCGGGCTGGAGAGGATCGACAGCATCAGGAAGAGCCTGTACGACGGGATGCGCGAGCACGGGCTGGACGAGGAGACCGCCGATCGCATCTATGCGCAGATCCAGGCGTTCTCCGACTTCGGCTTCGCCGAGTCCCATTCGCTGTCGTTCGCGCTGCTCGTCTACGCCAGCTCCTGGCTCAAACTGCACTATCCCGCGGCGTTCCTCGCCGGGCTGCTGCGCTCGCAGCCGATGGGGTTCTACTCCGCCGCGACCCTCACCGGAGACGCCCGGCGGCACGGGGTCGAGGTGCGCCGGCCCGACATCGCCCTGTCCGGAGCCACCGAGACGCTGGAGCCGCTGGATCCCGCGCAGACGGGCCTCACCGGCATCTCCTCGTGCGCGGTCCAGCTCCCGAAGGAGGAACCCGAGAAGTTCGATCCGAAGGCCGCGGACGAGTCCGCCGCGCATCGCCGCGACGGCCGCTTCGCCGTGCGCCTGGGGCTCGCCGGCATCACCGGGATCGGCGAGAAGACGGCGGAGCGGATCGTGGCCGAGCGCGCCGCCCGCGGACTCTACCGCGATCTGAACGACCTCGTCCGGCGCACCGACCTCACGGCCGCGCAGGTGGAGGCGCTGGCCACCGCGGGCGCGTTCGACGCGCTCGGACTGCAGCGCAGGGAGGCGATCTGGCTCGCCGGCTCCGCCGCGGAGGACCGCGCCCGCTACCTGCCCGACACGGTGGTCGCGGTGCAGCCGCCGCTGTTCCCCGACCAGACCAGCTACGAGATCCTCACCGCCGACCTGTGGGCGACGGGGGTGTCCACCGACGACCACCCGCTCGCGCACTTCCGCCCCGGGCTGGATGCGCGCGGGGTGCTGACCTCCTCTGCGCTGCGCACGCACGAGACCGGCCGCAGGGTGGAGGCGGCAGGACTGGTGACGCACCGGCAGCGCCCCTCCACCGCGGGCGGGGTGACCTTCCTCAATCTCGAGGACGAGCACGGCCTCGTGAACGTGATCTGCACGCAGGGCGTGTGGCTGCGCTACCGCCGGATCGCCCGGGAGTCGCCGGCCCTGATCGTCCGCGGGATCCTGGAGCGCTCCCCCGAGGGGGTCGTCAATCTGGTGGCCGACGCGTTCGAGGCGCTCCAGGTGGGCGTCGCGCACCACTCCCGGGACTTCCAATGAGCCCCCGCGTCCCCACCGGAAACGAGATCCTCACCGGATGCGCCTTCCTCACAGGAGGTGCTTTCCTCACCAGAAGTGCGGTTGCTCCTCCTGCGGAGGGCGGTCCGTGCCGCCCCAGACCGCCGCCTGGGCCTTCGCCGCGGCAGCCGCCCTGCTCGCGCCCTCGAGCGCGACCGCCGATCCGCTCGGCGCCGCCGAACCCGGTACCGGAACCGCGTCGAGGACGAGATCGGTCGTCACGCCCTCCTCGGCCGCGATCACCGTGCATGCGGCCACCCGGCCGCGCCAGGGCAGCACCCCGAGGTCGGGCAGCACCGAGCGCGGCACGAGATAGGCGACCCCGGTGGTCAGATCGCGGATCCGCGCCGTCGAGGCCTCCTCGTCCACCGCGACGATGCGCCCCACGCCGAGCGGAGCCGACAGCGGAAGCGTCACGGTCACCGACATGGATCCACCATCCTCCAAAAGACCGGCGCCGTCCAGGCGGGGCCTACTTCTGCGTCGAGGACACCAGGCTGTCGTAGTGCCGGTCGTGATAGAGCAGGGGCGCTCCGGGGGTGCCGTCGACGACGTCCAGCACATCGAGCAGGATCAGCGCCGACGGGCCCACGCGATGCGTCTCCCGGATGCTGCCGCGCACCGCCACCCGCGCGGAGGGCAGGAACGGCTCTCCGGTGGGGAGGAGCTGCCAGCCCTGCTCCGGCGTGAACCGAGGCTGGCCTGTGCGGGCGAAGGCGTCGGCGATCGGCTCCTGACCCGCGACGAGGAAGTGCACGAGCATGCTCGGCGCGGACAGGATCCCGCCGGCGCTGCCCGTCGCGCGGGTGACCGAGAACACCAGGACGGCAGGGTCCGCGCTCACCGATGCGACGCTGGACAGCGTGAGACCGACCGGGCCGTCCGCAGTCGTCGCCGAGACGAGAGCGACGCCGGCCGGGTGATGCCGGAACGCTCCCTTGAACTTCTCCGTGACGTCCTGATCCAGTCCCGGGTCGGTCATGCTGATCCTCTTTCGTCGTCGCAGCCGGTGTCGGGTTCCGGCTCACCTTCCACCGTATTCCTGTTCCGAGGGCGCGGGATGCGACCGGCGATCGCTCCCGCCCGTGCAGCGCGAGGAGCCCCGGACCGCCCCGCGGAACGGGCGCTCCCGCCCTGGACCCGCGAGCGAACGGGGGGCGGAAGCGGTGCTGGCAGCACCTATGGCACACCACCGCGATTTTGTCCAGAGCCTGGACGGCGCGGTGCGGCCCGCGGACGATATCCCTGAGGCGGAGAAGGCGTTCCTGCGGGCTGCAGGGGCGCCCCCGCCGGGGACATCCCGCAGGAAGGGAGGTGATCAAGCATGGAAGACGAACTCATCGTGATCCTCAATCTGACGGGCGCGCTGTCGTACTTCGTGATCACCTCGGCGCTGGACGAACACGCCGGCCGCCTCGAAGCGGAGGCGGCGATGGATCCGCTGCACGCACCCGCTCTCCTCGCCGACGCCGCAGAGGCCAGGAGCCTGGCGCGGAAGATCGAGGATCAGATCCTGGTGTGAGCCTCTCGCCTCGCCGCCATCGCGCGGCGGGGCGGCTGTGTGTCCAGGGGCGGTCCGGACGAACCACGGCGTCACCGGGTCGTCTCCGGTGGTTGTCTCCGGTGGTCGTCACCGGGTTCTGCCGCGCCCTCCGCCGGCACTCGCCGGTCGCCGTCCTTACCGGTTCGGCAAACTCGCCGATTCTTTCGCCGACACGAAGACCGCAGCACGCCCGATCCTGCCCGCCGTCTCCGCTACGCTCGCACGAGTCGCCGCGCCGTGGTCCCCTCCCGGCGCCGCGCGCCCCGCGATGACGCGGACGCATCCACGAAGACGTGCAGAAGGAGAAGCGATGACGCGCATCGGAATCGTGACCGAGCAGCCGCCCGAGACGAGGGTCGCCGCGACGCCGGCGACCGTGCAACGGCTCGTGGCCCTGGGATACGAGGTCGCCGTGCAGGCCGGCGCCGGAACGGCATCCGCGTTCCCCGACGACGCCTACGCGTCGGCCGGTGCCGAGATCGTCGGCGCGGATGCCGCGCTGGCCGGCGACATCGTGCTGAAGGTGAACGCGCCGACGGACGCCGAGGTGCAGGCGCTGCGACCGGGCGCCCTGCTCATCGGCCTGCTCGCCCCCGCGTTCCAGCCCGAGCTGCTGGCCGCGCTCGCAGCCCGCGGCGTCACCGCGCTCGCGATGGATGCGGTGCCGCGCATCTCCCGCGCGCAGTCGATGGACGTGCTGAGCTCGATGGCCAACATCGCCGGCTACCGTGCCGTGGTCGAGGCCGCGCACGAGTTCGGGCGGTTCTTCACCGGGCAGGTGACCGCCGCGGGCAAGGTCCCGCCCGCCAAGGTGCTCGTCGCGGGCGCCGGCGTCGCCGGGCTCGCCGCGATCGGGGCGGCGTCCAGCCTCGGCGCGATCGTGCGGGCGACGGATCCTCGCCCCGAGGTCGCCGATCAGGTCCGGTCGATCGGCGGCGAGTACCTGAAGGTCGAGGTCGCCGTCGAGCAGTCCACGGACGGCTACGCGAAGGCCACCAGCGAGGCGTACGACCGCCGCGCCGCCGAGATCTACTCCGAGCAGGCCGCGGACGTCGACATCGTCATCACCACGGCGCTCATCCCGGGCCGCGCGGCGCCGCGGCTGATCACCGCGGCGGACGTCGCGCGCATGCGCTCGGGCAGCGTCATCGTCGACATGGCGGCCGGTCAGGGCGGCAACGTCGAGGGATCGGTCGCCGGCGAGCGGATCGTGACCGCGAACGGCGTCGTCATCCTCGGCTACACCGACCTCGCGTCGCGCCTGGCCACCCAGGCCTCGCAGCTCTACGGCACCAACGTCGTCAACCTGCTCGCCCTGCTCACCCCGGGCAAGGACGGCGAGGTGGTGCTCGACCTCGACGACGTCGTGCAGCGCGCGGTGACGGTCGCCCACGACGGCCAGGTGACCTGGCCGCCTCCCCCGGTTCAGGTGTCCGCGGCCCCGCCCGCTCCGGCGGCGGCCCCCGCGCCCGCCGCGCCGCAGAAGAAGGAGCTCACCGCCGGCGGCAGGATCGGACTCGTCGCGCTCGGGATCGCGGTGCTGTTCCTCGTGAACGCGTTCGCCCCGGCCCCGCTGCCGCAGCACTTCACCGTGCTGACGCTCGCGGTCGTCGTCGGCTTCTCCGTGATCGGCCGCGTGGCGCACGCGCTGCACACCCCGCTGATGAGCGTCACGAACGCGATCTCCGGGATCATCGTCGTCGGTGCGATGATCCAGCTCACCAGCAACGCCCTGATCGCGCAGATCCTCGCGGCCGTCGCCGTGCTGCTGGCCTGCATCAACATCTTCGGCGGTTTCGCCGTGACCCGCCGCATGCTCGCGATGTTCGCGAAGAGCACCGCGCCCGCGCACGGCGCGGCACCTGCAGAGAAGGCGGGGGCCTGATCCATGGATGCTCTGCTCACCCCGGCGTCGATCGCCGGAGCCGCCTACCTGGTCGCGGCGCTGCTGTTCATCCTGAGCCTGGCCGGGCTCAGCCGCCACGAGAGCGCCAGGGCCGGCGTCGGGTACG
This sequence comes from Microbacterium sp. 22242, assembly GCF_052045495.1. Classification (NCBI taxonomy): domain Bacteria; kingdom Bacillati; phylum Actinomycetota; class Actinomycetes; order Micrococcales; family Microbacteriaceae; genus Microbacterium; species Microbacterium sp. 22242. The sequence goes on from NZ_JBQEOZ010000011.1 coordinate 63,820, forward strand.
GCATCGCGGGAATGGCCATCGCGCTCGTCGCGACCGTCTGGGCCGTGATCGTCGACGCCTGGGGATCCGCCTCCCTCACCGTCGGCGCGATCCTGCTCGTGATCGCCGTCCTCGTCGGCGGCTCGATCGGGCTGTGGCGCGCCCGGGTCGTCGCGATGACCGGGATGCCCGAGCTGATCGCGCTGCTGCACAGCTTCGTCGGCCTGGCCGCGGTGCTGGTCGGCTGGAACGGCGCGATCGAACCGAACACCCTCACCGGGGCGCTGCGCGACATCCATCACGCCGAGGTCTTCATCGGCGTGTTCATCGGAGCGGTGACCTTCACCGGTTCGATCGTCGCGTTCCTGAAGCTCTCGGCGCGGATGAAGTCCGCGCCGCTCATGCTGCCCGGCAAGAACGTGCTCAACCTCGGCGCACTCGTCCTGTTCGTCGTGCTGACCGTCTGGTACGTGATCACGCCGGTGCTGTGGCTGCTGGTCGTCGTCACCGTGCTCGCGCTGCTGCTCGGCTGGCACCTGGTCGCCTCGATCGGCGGCGGCGACATGCCCGTCGTGATCTCGATGCTGAACAGCTACTCGGGCTGGGCTGCGGCTGCTGCCGGCTTCCTCCTCGACAACGATCTGCTGATCGTCACGGGTGCGCTCGTCGGATCCAGCGGTGCCTACCTCTCGTACATCATGTGCAAGGCGATGAACCGGTCCTTCCTCTCCGTCATCGCGGGCGGGTTCGGGATCGCCGCGCCGTCCTCGGCCGGAGACGACGAGGAGGGCGAGATCCACGAGGTGGATCCGGAGGGCGCCGCCGCGCTGCTGCGCGACGCGTCGAGCGTGGTGATCACCCCGGGCTACGGCATGGCCGTGGCGCAGGCGCAGTACCCCGTGGCCGAGCTGACCGCGAAGCTGCGCGAGCGCGGCGCGCGGGTCCGGTTCGGGATCCATCCGGTCGCCGGGCGCCTGCCCGGGCACATGAACGTGCTACTCGCCGAGGCCAAGGTGCCCTACGACATCGTCGAGGAGATGGACGAGATCAACGACGACCTGGCCGAGACGGACGTCGTGCTCGTGATCGGCGCGAACGACACCGTCAACCCGGCGGCCGCGGAGGATCCGGGCAGCCCCATCGCGGGCATGCCCGTGCTGAGGGTGTGGGAGGCCGCGAACGTCATCGTGTTCAAGCGCTCGATGGCCGCCGGATACGCCGGTGTGCAGAACCCGCTGTTCTTCCGGGAGAACGCGCAGATGCTGTTCGGCGACGCCAAGCAGCGAGTGGAGGACATCCTGCGCGCTCTCTGAGCCCGCGCGGCCGCACCACGCCGGTCCGGCGCCGTGCGGCCGCAGCCGCAGTCCGGCGCCGTGCGCGTCGGCCTGCGCGTCCCACCCGCGCACGGCGGCGACCGGGCGTAGCGTGACAGCGGGGGGAGTCTCGACGAAGGGCGGTTCGACGATGAGCAGCAGCACCGGTCCCCGCGGAATCTTCCGCAGGAAGCCGATCGATCAGATCGAAGACGAGGACGAGTCCGGAGGCCTCAAGCGCGAGCTGGGGCTGTGGCAGCTGACCGCGATCGGCGTCGGCGGCATCATCGGCGCAGGCATCTTCACGCTGGCCGGAGAGGTCGCGCACCAGACGGCGGGTCCCGCGGTGCTGATCTCGTTCCTCATCGCCGGGATCGCGAGCGCGGCCGCGGCCCTGTCCTACGCGGAGTTCGCCGGCATGATCCCGAAGGCGGGATCCGCGTACACCTACGGCTATGCGGTGCTGGGCGAGGTCGTCGGCTGGTTCATCGGCTGGGATCTGCTGCTGGAGTACACCGCGATCGTCGCGGTGGTCGCGATCGGGATCTCCGGGTACATCGGGTTCCTGGTGACGCAGCTCGGCGTGCAGCTGCCGGACTGGATGCTCGGCGCCGTCGGCACCGGGCCAGGGCGCGTGGTCGACGTCTTCGCCGTGCTGCTCTGCCTGCTCACGGCATTCGTGCTCACGCGCGGGATCCGCAACGCGGCGCGCTTCGAGTTCATCGCCGTCGGGATCAAGGTCCTCATCGTGGTGCTGATCATCGCGCTCGGCGTGTTCCACATCGACAGCGCGAATTACCACCCGTACTTCCCGTTCGGCTTCGGCGGGGTGATGACCGGGGCGGCGACGGTGTTCTTCGCGGTGTTCGGCTACGACGCGATGAGCACGGCGGCCGAGGAGTCCAAAGACGCCCGCAGGCACATGCCGAAGGCGATCCTGCTCTCCCTCGCGATCGCAATGGTGCTCTACGTACTGGCCACGCTCGTGCTCACCGGCATGCAGAACTACAAGAGCATCGACCCGAAGAGCGGATTCGCGAGCGCCTTCGCCTCGGTCGGCCTGGGCGGCGCGGCCAACGTCATCGCGATCGGCGCCATCATCGGCATCATCACGGTGCTGCTGACGTTCATGCTCGGCGTGACCCGGGTGTGGTTCTCGATGAGCCGCGACGGCCTGCTCCCGGAGTGGTTCGCGAAGACCAGCCGGAAGCACCGGGTGCCGACGCGGGTGACCTGGATCGCGGGCATCGCCGCGGCGATCCTGGCGGGCGTGGTGCCGATCTCGACGGTCGCCGAGCTCACGAACATCGGGATCCTGCTCGCCTTCGTGGTGGTCTGCGCGTCGGTGATCGTGCTGCGCTATCGCCGTCCCGACATCCCGCGGCGCTTCCGGCTGCCCCTCATGCCGGTGGTGCCGGCGATCGGCGTCGCCGCGTCGCTCTGGCTCATCTCGTACCTGCACTGGGAAACCTGGGTGCGGTTCGCGGTGTGGTTCGTGCTCGGCCTGATCGTGTACTTCGCGTACTCGAAGCGGCACTCGCTCCTCTCCCCGGACAGCCCCCGTCACGCGACGACAGAGGCAGACCAGACGCGTCCCTCGGTCGACTGAGCCGACGGGCTCCGGCAGGAGAAGGTCTCTGACGCGAAGCTGCGTCAGAGACCTCTCGGACCTGCCGGGTCACCTCACCCGCGGTCGCCCCTAACCCTCAGGCGCTTCGCAGACCCCGGTGTCCTTCAGGAAGTAGTCGCCGTTCGGGGAGAAGTGCTCGACGACCGAGACGGTCGCGTAGACGCCGCCGGACGCCATGCGGATCACGAAGTGGTCGGTGTTGGTCGCCACGACGGTCATGCTGTCCTCGTCGGCTCCGGTGGCGCCGAACCAGGAGGAGCCGCTGAGGTAGTAGGTGTTTCCCGCCTCATCGGTCAGGGTGACGCCGCGCGGCACGATCGTGCCGGTGATATGCGACATCCCCTGGGCGTCCATCACGCCCTCGAACGACTCGTAGACCATGCCGCCGGTCACCGTCAGGTCGCCGGTGCTGCACGAGAAGGTCGATCCGGTCGGATCGAACGAGTCATGCTGGCGGAAGGTCTGCGCCGCAGCGCTCGCAGGTGCGGCCGTCAGCAGCGCGATCGCTGCGGCGGTGGTGACAACGGTGGCCGCAGCAGCGGCCGAACGCAGTTTCCTCATAAGAATCCCCAGATCTTCATTGATTTTTGCGCGCCCCGCGCGAGCACATGGTAATCCTCCCCGTGCCCCACGACAAGAGACCAGCGGAGGTTCGGAGACCGTGGCCCAGACCGCCTCCCGGAGGGGCGCTCACGCCTGTGGAAACCGACAGCCGCGCAGTCCGGAAGCACGTGCGGTGACGCACCGGGAGGAAGGTCATGACCACGCGGGAACACCCGCGATCCGGCGGACGCGTACCCCGCTCGCAGTACACGCATTTCCTCCCCTGAGACGATGCGGGCAGCTCGACTTCCGAGGATCCTGAACACGGCGGATCCGCCACAAACTCCTGGAGCCCGAATGACGCCCCCTGCACCTGACGCCGTGTCCACCGACGCGGCGTCGTCCACCCCCGTGATCTCCGTGCGCGACGTGCGCAAGTCCTACGGCCGCGGCAGCGGGCGCTTCGACGCGCTGAAGGGGGTGAGCCTGGACATCGCGGACGGCGAGAGCATCGCGATCATCGGCAAGTCGGGGTCGGGCAAGTCCACCCTGATGCACCTGATGGCGCTACTGGACGAGCCGACCAGCGGAGCCATCGCGTTGAGCGGGCAGCACACGGCGACGCTGAAGGGATCCGCGCTGAACCGGATCCGCAACAAGACGTTCGGCTTCGTGTTCCAGCAGTTCTTCCTCACGCCGAACCAGAGCGTGCTCGAGAACGTCGTGCTGCCGCTGAAGATCGCGGGCGTCGGGGCGGGTGAGCGCCGGCGACGCGGCATGGCCGCACTGGAGCAGCTCGACCTCGCCGACAAGGCGCGGAACAAGGCCGTGAACCTCTCCGGCGGCCAGAAGCAGCGCACGGTGATCGCCCGGGCACTGGTGAACGATCCGCGGATCATCTTCGCCGACGAGCCGACGGGCAACCTCGACTCCGTGACGGGCGCGGTCGTCGAGGACATCCTGTTCGCCCTCAACCGCGACCACGGGATCACGCTCGTCATCGTCACCCACGACGAGGACCTCGCTGCGCGGTGCGACCGACGCGTGCACATCAAGGACGGGCTGATCGAGGAGGTGGCGGCATGAAGGCCCTCGACCTCATCGGCAGCGCGGTCGCCGGCACGTTCCGGTCCAAGACCCGCACGACGCTGACGATCCTCGCGATCTTCGTCGGCGCCTTCACGCTCACCATCACCAACGGTCTCGGCACCGGCATCAACCGCTACATCGACGACACGGTCTCCGGGTTCGGCGCGAGCGACGTGCTGACGGTGACGAAGAAGGCGGACACCGCCCCTGCCCCCGGCAGCACCGCGCCGCGCGAATACGACCCGAACACGGCGTCGGCGGGCGGCGGGCGCGTCGGTCCCGGAACAGTCGCCGTGCTCGCGCAGAGCGATCTGGACGCGCTGGCGAAGATCAGCGGGGTCACCGATGTGAAGCCCGTGCGCGCCGTGTCCGTGGACTACATCCAGTTCGACGGCGGCAAGAAGTACGTGATCAGCGCGGGCAGCCTCGTGGCCGGCCAGAGTGTGAAGCTCGCGGCCGGTGCTGCGCCCGACGACTCGGCCACGGCCCTGCAGCTCGCCCTGCCCACCGACTTCGTCACGCCGCTGGGCTTCTCCAGCGCCGCCGACGCCGTCGGCAAGACCGTCACGCTCGCCGTCACCGACGCCACCCGCAGTGCGCACACGATCGAGGCCACGATCTCGGGCGTCTCAGAGTCGACGTTCAGCCTGACCGGCGGCACCGCGAGCATGCTCCCCAACGACGCGCTCACCAACGCACTCTACTCCGCGCAGCAGACCGGCGTGCAGCCGGCCCAGCAGAACCGGTACACGCAGGCGCACGTCTGGTTCGCGAACTCGTCCTCCCCCGCGCAGGTCACCGCGCTGCAGGACCGGCTCAGCAGCGCCGGCTACACCTCGACCACGGTCCAGCAGCAGCTCGGCACGTTCAAGACCGTGATCGACGGGATCGTGCTGGTGCTCAACGCGTTCGCGATCATCGCACTGCTCGCGGCGAGCTTCGGCATCATCAACACGCTCTACATGTCGGTGCAGGAGCGCACCCGCGAGATCGGCCTGATGAAGGCGATGGGCATGGGCTCGGGGCGCGTGTTCGGGCTGTTCAGCCTCGAGGCGACGTTCATCGGCTTCCTCGGCAGCGCACTCGGCGTGCTGGTGGGCATGCTCGTGGGCGGGGTGGTCAGCCGGATCCTCGGGCGCACGGTGCTGTCCGGACTGTCCGGGCTGCAGCTGGTCGCGTTCGACGCGCCGTCCGTGATCTCCGTGATCGTCCTGGTCATGGTGATCGCGTTCCTCGCCGGCACGCTGCCGGCGGCGCGGGCGGCGCGTCAGGATCCGGTCGAGTCGCTCCGTTACGAGTAGCCGGCGGATTCCGCCGCTGCGCGCAGGCGTTCCGCGGCCTCGGCCAGCAGGTCGCGGAGCTCCTGCGGCCCTTCCACGATCACCTCGACGCCGAGCGCGACGACGACCGCCGGCAGCCAGTCCAGACGCTCGGCCCGGATCACCGCACGATGTGCGACGGATCCGCCCTCCTCGAGACGCTCCAGGATGGCGACGCTCTCGGGGAGGACGGCGCGGATCCGCTCCTCGGTCGCGCGGATCCGCAGCACCACCCGCCAGCGCAGATCGGCCTCCGCGAAGCCGCGCACGAGGTGCGCTCGGGCGTCGCGGCGGGGCGGTTCGAAGGATCCGGCGGCGACCCGCGCCGTCTCGATCCGGTCGATCCGGAAGGTGCGCTCGTCATCCAGCGCGGTGTCGCGCCCGACCAGATACCAGTGCCCCGCGTGCGCGACGACGTCGTAGGGCTCGATCGTGCGCCGGGACGGCGCGCCCTCCCGCCCGCGATATCGCACGTCGAGCCGGCGACGGGATCGCACGGCGTCTGCCACCGTGAGCAGCACGCCCGCCGCCGGCACCGCATCCGCTCCCCCGAAGACCGCTGTCTCCAGGAGCGGATCCAGTCGCCGGGCCGACTCGACCGGCAGCGAGCGGAGGATCTTGGACGTCGCGGTCCGCGCTGCCAGATCCGGCTCCCCGGCCGTCTGCGCCAGGTGCAGGCCCACCACGACCGCAACCGCCTCGGCATCGGTCAGGATGAGCGGCGGCATGCGGAACCCCGCCGCGATCCGATACCCGCCATAGCGGCCGCGCACGGTCTCGACGGGGATGTCCAGGTCGACGAGGTGCCGGACGTAGCGGCGCACGGTGCGCTCGTCCACGTCGAGCCGCTCGGCGAGCTCTCGGGCACCGCGCAGCTCGGCGGACTGCAGCAGCTCGAGCAGCTGCAGCACGCGGGCGGTGGGGGCGGGCATGCGCATTCCTCTCAAAGAGGTCGGATTCTGTCCGCCATCGAACGTAGCGTGAACGTCCGACGCACCGCCGGTGCGCACCGAACTGGAGGACCCATGCAACTCACCGCCACCCGAATCTTCACCGACGACGTCGATCGCCTCGTCGCGTTCTACGAGAGCATCACCGGTCTCGTCGCAGAGCGCGTGCACCCGCTGTTCGCCGAGCTGCGCACCCCGTCCGGCACGCTCGCGATCGCCAGCACGAGCACGGTGCCGCTTCTCGGGAACGGAGCGGCGGAGGCCGGAGCCAACCGCAGCGTCGTCCTCGACTTCCGCGTCGACGACGTCGATCGTGTGTTCGAGGCGCTCCGCGGGATCGTCGACGAGATCGTCCTGCCGCCGACGGAGATGCCCTGGGGCAACCGATCACTGCTGCTGCGCGACCCCGACGGCAATCTGATCAACTTCTTCGTGCCGGTGAGCGCCGCAGCACGGGACCGCTCAGCCCGTGCCGCCGGGAACACGTGGAGGTCCGCGGTACGTTGAAGTGGTCGAGCATCCGCCGCACGAGAGGACCCCCATGCGCCCGTATCTGGACAAGGCAGCCCCCGACGTCTGGAAGGCCGCGTCCGCGTATTCGGACGTGGTGTCGAAGGCCGCTCTCGAGCACGGGCTGACCGTGGCCGAGACCGAGTTCATCAAGATGCGCGCATCGCAGCTCAACGGCTGCGCCTTCTGCCTCGACCTGCACGCGCGCGAATCCCGTTCCGCCGGGATCACGCAGCAGAAGCTCGACCTGCTGCCGGCGTGGCGCGAGTCCACGCTCTACACGGAGCGCGAGCGCGCCGTCCTGGCGATCGCCGAGGCCGCGACCCGGATGCCGCTCACCGAGGACTCCCGCGGCGATCTCGCCGCCGCGCGCGGTGTGCTCGGCGACCACGCCTTCGCCGGCGCGGAATGGGTCGCCGTCACGATCAACATGTTCAACCGCATCTCGATCCTCAGCGAGCACCCGGTGCGCCCTCGCGACGCCGACGGCCACGTCATCCGCTGACCCCGGCGTCCGGCGGCCGCGCCGCGAAGAGGGCGCGTGCGTCGGGCCCGCCGGATGATCCGACGGGCCCGACGGTGGTGCGGCTACTGCGCGACGGCCTCATCCCGCCGCGGCAGCACCCAGCCGGCGCGCGGGAAGTGGCAGGTGTAGCCCTCGGGGTAGCGCACGAGGTAGTCCTGGTGCTCGGGCTCGGCCTCCCAGAACGGGCCCGCGGGCTCGATCGTGGTCACCGCCTCACCCGGCCACAGCCCGGACGCGTCGACATCGGCGATCGTGTCGCGGGCGACCTGCTCCTGCTCGGGGCTGAGCGGGAAGATGGCCGACCGGTAGCTCGTGCCGATGTCGTTGCCCTGGCGGTTCAGCGTGGACGGGTCGTGGATCTGGAAGAAGAACGCGAGGATGTCGCGGTAGGTCGTCTTCGCCGGGTCGAACACGATCTCGACGGCCTCCGCGTGGCCCGGATGGTTCCGGTAGGTGGCGTGGTCGTTGCTGCCGCCGGTGTAGCCGACGCGCGTGCCGAGCACACCGGGCTGGCGGCGAATCAGGTCCTCCATCCCCCAGAAGCAGCCGCCGGCGAGGACGGCCGTCTCTGCGCCCGGAACGCGGGTGATGGATCCGGTGTCGGCGGTTCCGCTGGTCATGATGCGTGCTCCTCTGTGCTGTTCTGGTCGGATGTGCGGGGGTGGGTGTCGAACAGTCCACGGTACGCGCCGTAGCCCTGCTCCTCGAGCTCGGCGACGGGCACGAAGCGCAGCGCCGCCGAGTTCATGCAGTATCTCAGGCCGCCGGCCTCGCGTGGGCCGTCGTCGAAGACGTGCCCGAGATGGCTGCCGGCACCGGTGGAGACCGCCTCGGTCCGGACCATGCCGAACGTGCGGTCCGTCGCCGTCGAGACGGCCGCGGCGTCGATCGGCCGCGTGAAGCTCGGCCAGCCGGTTCCGCTGTCGAACTTGTCCGTGGACGAGAACAGCGGCTGCCCGGACACGACATCGACGTAGATGCCCTGCTCGTGGTTGTCCCAGTACTCGTTGCGGAACGCCGGCTCGGTGCCGCCCTCCTGCGTCACTCGGTACTGGTGCGGCGTGAGGGCGTCCAGCGCCTCGGGGGTCTTGCGGTAGTCGGTGGGATTCATCGTGATGCTCCTCTGCTGCCGCCGCTGGCTGCGGCGACATCAGGAAGAACGTGCGCACCCGCCGTTTTGGTCCCGCGAAGCTGTGCCGGGGCTGTGAGTTCTGCGTGGCTCAGCGGCGCGCACGCGACGTGCGGCGGCCGACGAAGTGCAGGACGACACCGACTACGACGTTCAGCGCGGTCAGCGCCAGGAACGACACGGTGAAGGAGGTTCCCGCGGCGAGCGCGCCGATCGCGAGCGCGCCGATGCCGGTGCCCGCGTCGAACGCCACGTTCCAGGCCGTGCTCGCCAGCCCTTTCGCGTGTTCTCCTCCCAGCTCGAACGCGCGCACGAGTGTGACGTTCTGCATGACGCCGAACGCGGTGCCGACGAAGAGCGCGCCGGCGACGAGCACGGTCGGCGCGGCCGGCCCGGTGATCCCGGAGATGCCCGCGGCGATGGCGCTCAGGCCGACGGCGGCGAGCGCGACACCGGGAAGGATGAACCGTGCCGCACCGAAGCGGTCGGCGAGGCCGCCGGCCAGCCAGCGGGCGAACATCGCCGCGGCCGTGTAGACGAACAGGGCGACGACCGTGAGCGTCGCGTCCGGGACGAACTGCGCCGTGAACGTCGTGATCGCCCCGCCCGCGCAGGTGACGACGGTGAGCGCGAGGATCGGCCTCGCGATCCGGCTGAGGATCCGGCCCTCCTCGCGCAGGCTCTCCGGCCGCTCCGCCTCCCCCGCGCATGCCGCGCTCGCGACGGCCGCCGCAGCCGAGGCTCTCGTGTGCCGCGCGATCGAGGCGCCGGCGGAGATCGCGAACGGGATCCCGAGGAGCGGCAGCCCGGCGATCGCGAGCGCGACCGGCAGGCCGGCCCGGTCCGCGATCCACGGCGCGATCGGCGTGAGCGCGAGTTGCGACACGGCCACCGCGAGCCCGTAGACGCCGACCGCGCGTCCGCGGCGCCGGGGCGGGAACAGCGCCCCGATCGCCGAGGATCCGCTCACCGTGATGATCCCGAACCCGATGCCGCGCGCGGCGGCGAGCGCGAGCACCTGGCCTGGCGCGCTGGCGAGGAGCTCGAGGAGCGCGGGCAGGCCGAGCAGCAGGCAGGCGAGAGCGAGGCTGACGGGCCAGCCGATCCGCGCGCGCATCCGCTCGACGACGAGCTGCGTGAGGATCGTCGCCGTCATCAGCACCGCGTTCACGAGCCCGGCGAGGAACTCGTCGCCGCCGAGCGCCACCATGTGCATGGGGGCGACGGGCAGCATCACGGCGAAGCCGGCGAATGCGAACGTCGTCATGATCAGCAGCGCGGGCATGCCCGGCTCCCGCCACGGCGGGGCGCCGCGACTCGGCGTCCGGGCGGGCGGCGCGGCGATCGGATCCTGAGCGTTCGTCACCGCGTCACTGTATCGGCGACGGCGCGTCGGCCGCCTCCGCCACGGGTCCGATCAGACGGCGCGCGGCGAGCGCGCGGCGCCGAAGAACGCCCGGATCGGCAGCAGCAGCCCCCCGAGAGACAGCACGATGAACATGATCTGATGGACGTGGTCGGTGCCAGGGGGAAGGCCGCCGACGAGATGAAGCGCCCAGAACACGGGATAGAACCAGAGCGCGGCCCACGCCCATCGCTCACCGCGGCGGTATGGGAGGACCGCGATCAGGCCGCCGAAGAGCCCCAGGCCGATCGACGCCAGCCCGTCGGCGCGATAGAGGAGCGTGTCAGCCCCCCATCGGCGCGACCGCGACGATCAGCCCGAACCCGAGGATGCCCAGGCTGACGGCGGCCAGGCAGAGCCACCCGACGCGCAGCAGCACCTGTTGTCGACGCATGTCGCCGATGCTACGCCGGCACCTGCGGCTGAAGGGATGGGGTCACCCGGTGGCCTCCCCGGAGATGCCCCTGAGCGAAGCGAGTCCCGATGCGGGATCAGCTCCCGTCGTCCGCCAGCTCGACCTCGATGAAGCCGCCCACGATGCGGGTGCGGAAGGTGCGCAGCAGCAGCGAGGGGTCGGAGAAGCACTCGCCCGTGCCGAGGTCGTAGACCTCCTTGTGCAGCGGAGACGCGACCGTGACCCTGTCTCCGCGCGACCCCACGATTCCGCGCGCCATGACGGGTGCGCCGACCGCAGGATCCTCGTGGTCGACCGCGTACACCTCACGCGGTCCCACGAGGAACAGGGCGATCTGGCGCATCCGCAGCAGCACCGCCTCTCCCCAGGACGGCTCGAGGTCGTCGACGCGGCAGGCGCGCACCCACTCGGTGCGCGGGAGGACCGGGCTCGGGAAGCTCTGCAGGATCGTCATGCTCCGACGCTAGGAGCCGTGTGTTTCCGCCGCGGTCGGCTCGTGTAACAGCCGCGTGAAAGACCTCTCACATCCGGCGGCGCCGGTTGTGGGGCCGTGTTAACGGGCGGTTACCTCGACGAAACGGCCGGGAAATCCGGCGCTCATACGCTCGGGGGACGCGGCGCAGGGGATCCCGGTCCTCACAGCGTCCGCCGACAGGAGGAGAGCACCGCATGACGAACCGACGCACGCTCATCGTGGGAGGCGGCCCCGCCGCGCACCGGCTCGTGGACGCGCTCGTGTCCCGTGGCGCAGGAGGACGGTCGATCGTCGTCGTCGCCGAAGAGCCGTACCTCCCCTACGACCGGGTGCAGCTGAGCAAGCGCCTCGCCGACGGCACGGTCGATCTCACCCTCGAACCGGCCTCGCCGTGGGAGGCCGAATCCGTATCGCTGCGCGTCGGGGAGGCCGTCACCGCGATCGACCGGGCGGGCAAGACGGTCACGACCTCGGACGGCGCGGTGCTCGGATACGACGACCTCGTGCTCGCCACCGGATCCTCGGCCCCCGTCCCGGACATCCCCGGCGCCGAGACCGCGCGGGTGTACCGCACGATCGACGACGTCGACGCGCTCGTCGCGGAGGTCACCGAGCTGCGGCAGCGGCTCGGGCGCACGCCCCGGGTCGCGGTCGCCGGCGGCGGTCTGCTCGGCCTGGAGGCGGCCGGCGGGGTCGCCGCGCTCGGCGCGGAGGCCGTGATCATCCATTCCGGCGGCTGGCTCATGTCCGCCCAGCTCGACGAGGGCGCGGGACAGGCCCTGGGCCGGCTCATCGCGGCCCGCGGCGTGGACCTGCACCTCGGCACGCGACCGCAGCGGATCGAGTGCGGGGAGGACGGCCTTCCGGTCTCGGTGCGCTGCACGGACGGGCGCCGGGTGCCCGCGGACATCGTCGTGTTCGCGATCGGGATCCGCGCCCGCGACGAGCTGGCCAGGGCGGCCGGGATCGAGACCGCGGAGCGCGGCGGCGTGATCGTCGACGAGGCGTGCCGGACGTCGGATCCCTCGATCTGGGCGATCGGCGAGGTGGCGGCCATCGACGGCCGCACGATCGGGCTGGTCGCGCCCGCCAACGCCATGGCGGAGACGGTCGCTGACCGCCTGCTCGGCGGGGACGCGACGTTCACGACGGTGGACGACGCGACCAAGCTCAAGCTCTCCGGGGTGGATGTCGCGAGCTTCGGCGACGCCTTCGGCCGCGAGCCCGGCGCGCTCGAGATCGTGTACGCGGATCCCGCCCGCGGGCTGTACCAGAAGCTCGTCGTGAGCGACGACGCCAGGACGCTGCTCGGCGGGGTGTTCGTCGGCGACGCCGCCCCCTATGCCGGCCTCAGGCCCCTGCTCGGCCGCGAGCTCGACGCGGAGCCCGCGGCCTACCTCTCGGCGGCCGGCGCGGAGCCGCCCGCCGGCGGTTCCCTCCCGGACGACGCGTTCGTCTGCTCGTGCAACAACGTCACCGCCGGCGCGGTGCGCGCGGCGGTCGGCGAGGGCTGCCACGAGCTCGGCGCCCTGAAGACCTGCACCCGCGCCGGCACCCAGTGCGGATCGTGCGTGCCGCTCGTGAAGAAGCTGCTCGAGGCGGAGCTCACCGCCGCCGGCGCCACCGTCTCGCGCGCGCTCTGCGAGCATTTCGACCTGTCCCGCCAGGAGCTGTTCGAGTCGATCAGGGTGCGCGGCCTGTCCAGCTGGGAGGACACGCTCGGCCTGCTCGGGCGGGGACGCGGCTGCGACATCTGCAAGCCCGCCGTCGGCTCGATCCTGGCCAGCCAGCACGGGCAGTACCCGCTCGACGGCGGCCTCGGCCCGCTGCAGGACACGAACGACCGCGCGCTGGCCAACATGCAGAAGGACGGCACCTACTCGGTCGTCCCGCGGATCCCCGGCGGGGAGATCACCCCGCAGAAGCTCGCCGTGATCGCGCAGGTCGCCACCGACTTCGACCTGTACACCAAGATCACCGGCGGACAGCGGATCGACCTGTTCGGGGCGCGGCTGGATCAGCTGCCCGACATCTGGCGGCGGCTGGTCGACGCGGGCTTCGAGTCAGGGCAGGCGTACGGCAAGGCGCTGCGCAACGTGAAGAGCTGCGTCGGCTCGACCTGGTGCCGCTACGGCGTGCAGGACTCGGTCGGCATGGCGGTCGGCCTCGAGCTGCGCTACCGCGGGCTGCGCGGCCCGCACAAGTTCAAGTTCGGGGTGTCCGGCTGTGCGCGCGAGTGCGCGGAGGCGCGCGGCAAGGACGTCGGCGTGATCGCCACGGACAAGGGATGGAACCTGTACGTCGGCGGCAACGGCGGCTTCCAGCCGGCGCACGCGCAGCTGCTCGCCTCCGACCTGGACGACGAGACCCTGGTGCGCTACATCGACCGCTACCTGATGTACTACATCCGCACCGCCGACCGGCTGCAGCGCACCGCCCGCTGGATGGAGGAGCTCGACGGCGGCGTGGACCACGTCCGGGAGGTCGTGGTGGACGACTCCCTCGGCCTCGCCGCCGAGCTCGAGGCCGCCATGGCGCGGCACGTCGACACGTATGAGGACGAGTGGGCGGCGACGCTGCGCGATCCCGAGCGCCTGCGCCGGTTCCGCTCGTTCGTGAACGCCCCGGGAGAGGCGGATCCGTCGATCGCCCGTGTCGAGGAGCGCGGCCAGCGCCGCCCCGCCACCGTCGAGGAGCGCGCGCAGGGCGCGGTGCTCGTGGCAGGCGCCAGGATCCCGCTGCGCTCCGACCTCGATCCCGACACGGTTTCCGGCTCCGGCGTCACGGGGGGCGGCGCATGACCGCCGGGCGGGGATCCGTCACGCTGGTCGGCGGCGGTCCTGGCGATCCCGACCTCCTCACGGTCGCCGCGGTGCGCGCGCTCGGCGAGGCCGACGTCGTGCTGTTCGACCGGCTCGCCCCGCACCAGGCCCTCGCCGAGCTCGCGCCGGGCGCCGCCCTGATCGACGTGGGCAAGCGGCCGGGGCACCATCCGATCCCGCAGCAGGAGATCGAGCGTCTCCTCGTCGCGCACGCTCAGGCCGGCGCACGCGTCGTGCGACTCAAGGGCGGCGATCCGTTCGTGTTCGGGAGGGGCGGCGAGGAGGCCGAGGCCTGCCGCCGCGCCGGCATCCCGGTGCGCGTCGTGCCGGGAGTGACCAGCGCGATCGCCGTGCCGGGAGCCGCCGGGATCCCCGTGACGCATCGTGAGGTCTCCCGGCTGTTCACCGTCGTCTCGGGGCACGCCCCGCTGTCGGACGCCGAGCTCGAGCACCTGGCCGGGCTGGGCGGCACGATCGTGATCCTGATGGGCGTCTCGAACCTCCCCTCGATCACCGCGGGCCTGCAGCGCTTCGGGATGGCCGCGACGATTCCGGTCGCCGTCGTGGAGCGCGGCTTCGCCGCCGCCCAGCGCACCACCTTCGCCGAGCTCGCGACCGCGCGCGCCGTGGCGGAGCGGGCGGGCGTGGTCTCCCCCGCCGTCGTCGTGATCGGCGAGGTGGTGCGGCTGGCGCGCGACGGCGACGTCGAGGCGTCCGCAGCCCTGGCCGGCGCCGGGGCCGTGCTCGACGACGGACGAGCGCGATGACGCAGGAGGAGAGGGCGCGCGCCGCGGCCTTCGGCGATCAGCTCTCCGGCTTCCGCATCGGAGTCACCAGCGACCGGCGCTCCGCGGATCTGATCGACGCGTTCGAGCGTCGCGGCGCCGCCGTCCTGCATGCGCCCACCGTGCACATGCACTACGCCGCGGACGACGCGCCGATCATCGCCGACACGCGCAGGATCATCGCGGCGGCGCCCGACGTGCTGCTCGCGACAACGAGCTACGGCATGCGGCGCTGGTTCGAGGTCGCCGACGCGGCCGGGCTCGGTGAAGAGCTGCAGCGTGCGCTCGCCGCCTCCACGATCCTGGTGCGCGGGCCGAAGGCGCGGGGCGCGGTGCGTGCCGCCGGGCTCGACGACGCCGGGATGAGCGACGAGGAGACCACGGCCTCCCTGGTCGGCAAGGTGCTCGCCGAGCAGCCGGCCGGGATCACGGTGGCCGTGCAGCTGCACGGCCAGACCGACGAGGGCCAGTTGCGCCGCCTCGGCGCCGCCGGGGACCGGGTGCTGACCGTGGCGCCGTACACCTGGTCGAACGCGGAGGACGACGACGACCGCGCCACACGGCTGATCGACGCGATCGCCGCGCGCCAGCTGGACTGCGTCACCTTCACCAGCGCTCCCGCCGTGGACGGGCTCCTTCTGGCCGCTCTGGCCCGAGGCCGCTACGCCGAGATGACGGAGGCGTTCCGGGACGACGTGGTCGCGGCGAGTGTCGGACCCGTGACGTCGGTGCCCCTCGCGAGCGCCGGGATCGAGCCCCTGCAGCCGGATCGCTACCGCATGGGCGCGCTGATCCGGCTCGTCTGCGAGCACCTGGAGGAGCGGTCGACGCGCCGCGTGCTCACCCGCCACGGCGAGGTCGCGCTGCGCGGCAGCATCGCGATGGTCGCGGGCAGGCCCGTCCGGCTGACGCCGAGCTCGCTCGCGCTGTTCCGCGCCCTGGTCGCGGCGAAGGGCGCCGTGGTGCCCCGGCACGACCTCGCACGCATCCTCGACGGCGACGACCACACCATGGAGGTCTCGCTCAGCCGGCTGCGGCAGAGCCTGGCGACCCCCGGCCTGGTGGCGACGGTCGTCAAGCGCGGGTACCGGCTCGACGTCTGACGCCGGGGTTCGGGCGCACCGACCGCCTTCGGACGTGCGCCCGGACCCCGGCTCACCCGACCGGTGCGACGGCGAGGAGAGCGGCGATGCGCCCGCGGCACCCTCCGCACCCCGTGCCGGCCCTGGTCTGCTTCCCGACCTGCTCCACGGTCCCGCACCCGGACGAGACCGCGTCGGCGATCCGCCCGGCCGTGACGCCGTTGCACCAGCAGACGGTCGCCTCCGGGCCGAGCGGATCCTCTGCCGCCGCGGTCGATCCGGCGTCCGCCGCATCGAGCCGCAGCAGTGCGGAAGGCTCGGCCGGCAGCCCCGCCCTGCGCTCGTACAGCAGCGTGAGCTCGGCGCCGCCCTGCGGCAGCCCGACCGCGACGAACCCGGTCAGCGCTCCCCCGCTGACGACCGTCTTGAGGTAGGCGCCGCGTGCGGCGTCCATCCACACGCTCACCTCGTGCGACGCGTCCCAGGGGTCGGCGGAGTGGTCCCCGCCGGAGACCACGTCGATCCCGGTCGCCTTGAGCATGACGGCCGTGGGCCGCTCGTGCAGGACGACGGTCGCGTCGAGACCCGCGGAGGATCCCGCCGCTTCCGCGCGCAGCCGGGAGGCGACGGCCGCGGCCTGCCGCCAGCCGGGCCCGATGAGCCCGCTCGGCGCGCCGGGCACCCGCCCGGATCCGTCCGCGTCGTCCGGATCCGCCGGCTGCGCGCAGTCGCCGATCGCGAAGACGTCGGGGTCCGTCCAGGTGCGCAGCTCCTCGTTCACGAGCACGCCGGTCGCACAGGCCAGCCCGGATGCGAGCGCCAGCTCGACCCGCGGCGCGACCCCGCAGGACAGCACGAGCAGATCGCCGCGGATGTAGGTGCCGTCGGCACACGAGATCCCGTCGAACACGGGCCCGGCGATCGTGTCGCGGACCTCGATGCCCTCGGCGCGGGCGTGCGCGGCCATGCCGATGCCCGCGGCGCGGGCGGCGCGGGCGAGCATCCGGCCGCCGGCGTCGTCGAGGTTGCGCGCCATCGGCGTCGCGCCGTGGTGCACGACGACCACCTCAGCGCCGTGCTCGGCGGCGAGAAGCGCGAACTCCATGCCGAGCACGCCGGCACCGAGCACGACGATCATGCCGCCTCCGGCGACGACCGGCGCGACCGCGTCCGCATCGGACAGGTCGCGGAGGGCGACGACGCCGGCGGGGAGCGGCCGCGGCCCGCGGTCGAGATCGGGCGTCGGCGCGACGTCGCGCGCGGGGCGGGTGCGCTGCAGGCCGTCGAGCGTGGGGATGTTCGCGCGGGATCCGGTGGCGAGCACGAGACGGTCGTAGGGGAACTCCTCGCCGCCGGACGTCCGCACCCGCTGGCGGTCGCGGTCGATGCCGACGGCCGTCTCGGCGAGGCGGATCTCGACGCCGTCGGCACGGGCGGCCTCGGTGTCGCCGAGCTCCAGCCGGTCGCGGCCGGTCGCGCCGACGGCGTACTCGGCGAGCAGCACACGGTTGTAGGCGTCCTCCCCCTCCGCGCCGAGCACGACGAGGGTCGCCTGCCCCGCCGCGACGGCCGGGAGCATCTCCTCGACGAAGCGGGCACCCACAGGTCCGTATCCGATGAGCACGATGCGCAGCGGTCGAGTCATGCCGCCTCCTCCTCACGCGTGGGGTCTCCAGGGACAGGGACGGGACCGGTCTCGCGGACCGGCCCGAGCACAGGCGGCCGCGCATCGCGGCGGGCCGCGGTGACCGTGACGGTCGTGCGCTTGAACTCCGGCATCGCCGAGATCGGATCCACGACCGCACCGGTGAGCAGGTTCGCGCTCTGCGTCTCAGGGAAGTGGAACGGCAGGAACACCGTGTCCATGCGGATGCCCTCGGTGAGCCGCGCGACGGCCTCGGCCGTGCCGCGCGCGCTGCGCAGCACGACCTCGTCGCCGTCCGCGATGCCGAGGCGGGCGGCGGTCGCCGGGTGCAGCTCGGCCTGGGCCCGAGGCTGCGCGGACGCCAGCTCGGGCACCCGGCGGGTCTGCGCGCCGGACTGGTAGTGCTCCAGGAGTCGGCCGGTGATGAGCGTCAGATTTCCCGGCGCGAGCGGCCGAGCCTCGTCCTGGATGCGTTCGGCGTGCGCAGGCTTCACGGCGACGAGCCTGCCGCGGCCGTCGTCGTGGCCGAAGCGGGTGAGGAAGAGGCGCGGGGTCCCCGCGGATCCCTCCGGATACGGCCAGTGCGCCGCGATACCGGCCTCGTCCTGCTCGTCGAGCAGGCTGTGGCTCAGCCCGGAATAGTCGGCGACGCCGCCGGCGGATGCGCGGGCGAGCTCGTCGAAGACCACGGCGGGTTCGGTGGGCCACGCGGACGGCGCGCCGAGCCGGCGGGCGAGCTCGGCGAGCACGTCGAGCTCGCTGCGCACCCCAGGGGGCGGCGCGATCGCGCGACGGCGCCGGATGACCCTTCCTTCGAGGTTCGTCATCGTGCCCTCCTCCTCGGCCCACTGGGTGACCGGCAGCACGATGTCGGCGAGCGCCGCGGTCTCCGACAGCACGAAGTCGCACACGACCAGCAGGTCGAGCGCGGCGAGCCCCGCCCGGATCGCGCCGGCGTCGGGACCGGACACCACGACGTTGGCCCCGTGCACGAGGAGCGCGCGGATCCCTCCCTCAGCACCCATGAGCTGAAGCAGCTCGACCGCGGGCACGCCCGGTCCGGGCAGGCTGTCCGGGTCGACGCCCCACACTGCGGCGATCGCCGCGCGGTGCTCGGGATCCGCGATCTTCCGGTAGCCGGGGAGCTGGTCGCACTTCTGGCCGTGCTCGCGGCCACCCTGGCCGTTGCCCTGACCGGTCAGCGTCCCGTAGCCGGAGCCGGGCCTGCCGGGGAGGCCGAGGACCAGGGCGAGGTTGATCGCGGCCGTCGCGGTGTCGGTGCCGTCGACGTGCTGTTCGACGCCCCGCCCGGTGAGGATGTACGTGCCGCGTCCGCGGGCGATCCTGCGCGCGACCTCGCGCAGCAGGCCGACCGGCACCCCCGTGTGCTCCTGAACGCGTTCCGGCCACCAGGAGGCGACGCTGCGACGCACCGCGTCGAAGCCCGTCGTGCGCTCCTCGAGATAGGCGTCGTCGGCGAGGCCCTCCGCGATGACGAGGTGCGTCAGTCCGAGCAGCACCACGAGATCCGTGCCCGGTGCGGGCTGCACGTGCAGGCCCGCGCCCTCGGCGGTGAGCTCGGCCGTCTGCGAGCGGCGTGGATCGACCACGATCAGGCCTCCCGCGGCCCGTGCTCCCGCGAGGTGGGACAGCAGCGGGGGCATGGTCGCCGCGACGTTCGAGCCGAGCAGCAGGATCGTGTCGGCGTCGTCGAGGTCGGTCACGGGGAACGGCAGTCCGCGGTCGACGCCGAAGGCGCGGTTGCCCGCGGCCGCCGCGGAGGACATGCAGAAACGGCCGTTGTAGTCGATGCGGGAGGTGCCGAGGGCGACGCGGGCGAACTTGCCGAGCAGATAGGCCTTCTCGTTGGTGAGGCCGCCGCCCCCGAACACGCCCACGGCGTCGGGACCGTCTTCCCGGCGGATCGCGGTGATCCCGGCCACCAGGCGGTCGAGCGCCTCGTCCCAGGTGGCCGGCCGCAGCCCGCCATCGTCCCGGACCAGCGGGGTCGTCAGGCGTCCCGGTGCGTCGAGGAGCTCCGCCGAGGTCCAGCCCTTCTTGCACAGCCCGCCGCGGTTGGTCGGGAACGCCCGCCCCTCCACGACGACCGGGGTGGGTCCGCCCGGCGTCGGGGTGAGAGTCATCGCGCATTGCAGCGCGCAGTACGGGCAGTGCGTCTGCGCCACGGTGTTCGGGACCGGCATGGATCCGCCCGCCGTCAGATCCGTACGCCGCGACGCCGGCCGCGCACGGCGATCGCGACGGTGACGGCGAGCAGGACGACGTAGGCGACGACGAACCAGCTGAGCCCGGCCGCGTAGCCTCCCGTCGTCGACTTGGACAGGCCGAGGACCTGCGGGATCACGAAGCCGCCGTACGCGCCGAGGCCGGAGACGATCCCGAGCGCCGCCGCGGCCGTGCGCTGCGCGGAGACGTCGCCCGCCGAGGCGGTCCCGTCCGCCGCTCCCGACCGCAGCGCGAACAGGGTGGGGATCATCCGGTAGGTGGCGCCGTTGCCCGCGCCGCTGGCGACGAACAGCACCAGGAAGAAGAGCAGGAACAGCCAGAAACTGCCCAGCGGAAGCGTGAGGATCACGGCCAGCGCGCCCAGCGCCATCACCACGAAGGACGCGATCGTGATGGTGCTGCCGCCGAACCGATCCGCGAGGCGACCGCCGATCGGCCGCGCGAGCGATCCGACCAGAGCGCCGACGAACGCGAGCGACAGCGTGGCCCCGCCGAGCGGGAAGGCGCTGAACGCCGGGAACTGGTCGGCGATGAGCTTCGGGAACACGCCCGAGAAGCCGATGAACGATCCGAACGTGCCGACGTAGAGCAGCGCCATCAGCCACAGCTCCGGGGCTCGCAGCGCGGCCAACGAGGCCCGCGCGTCGGCCTTCGCGCTCGTGAGGTTGTCCATCCGCCGCCACGCCCCGAGCGCCGCGATCAGGATCAGCGGCACCCAGACCAGCCCCGCGAGCGGCAGCTGGAGGGTGGCACCGGCGCCGAGCGTGATCACGATCGGCACCGCGAACTGCGCGACGGCCGCGCCGAGGTTGCCGCCGGCGGCGTTGAGCCCGAGCGCCCAGCCCTTCTCGCGCTGCGGGTAGAAGAAGGTGATGTTGGCCATCGAGCTCGCGAAGTTGCCGCCGCCGAGGCCCGCGAGACCCGCGACGATCAGCATGACGGGGAACGGCGTGCGCGGATCTGCGACGCAGAGCGCGAGGCCGATCGCGGGGATCAGCAGCAGGCACGCCGAGACGATGGTCCAGTTCCTGCCGCCGAAGCGGGGCACCATGAACGTGTACGGGAAGCGCAGCGTGGCGCCGACGAGGCTCGGGATCGAGATCAGCCAGAACGTCTGGGTCACGGTGAAGTGGAAGCCGGCGCCGGGCAGCGCGACCACCACGACCGACCACAGCTGCCAGACCACGAAGCCGAGGAACTCGGCGAAGATCGACCAGCGCAGGTTGCGCCGGGCGATCGCCGCGCCGCCGTCGCGCCACTGGGTCGCATCCTCGGGATCCCACCCGTCGATCCAGCGGCCGGGCAGGAAGGCGAGCGACCGGGTGGCCGGGCGGTCGGGGACCGCGGTGGCAGTGCGGATGGTGTCGGTGCTGGTCATGGCGGGTGACCTCCTGTGGGTGGGTGTGGCACCACGCTAGGAAATCCGTGTTTCGGACCGTCGCGCGGAACGTGACGCCTTCGTGTCGAAGACCTCTCGGGCGCGGACCGGCCGTGTGAGCCCGAGGCGTCTGATCGTCCTCACCCGCGGTCGTCTCGGCCGGCGGCGATGGGCGGCGCCTCGGCCGGACCGCTGGCGGTCCCGCAGATCCGCCCGATCGCCCGGGTTCCGCCCGCGCACCGATCGGCCTAGACTCCGAGCCGAGGCGACCGCGCGGCGAAGACCGCTTCCGCGGTCGCGAGTGCGAAGGAGACGGCGATGCAGACCCTCACGATCGACTTCATCTGCTCCCTCGACGGCTACGGCGCGGCAGAGGGCTGGCCAGGGCTCTGGGGCATGGGCGGGCCGGAGTACTTCGCCTGGCTGGACGCGGCGCACGACAAGGACGCCCCGCTCCTGATGGGCGCGACCACGTACCGGCTGATGTCCGCGCTCACGGCCGGCGGCGAGGAGGGCACGGACGTCCTGAACGGCATCGAGAAGCACGTGTTCTCGTCGACGCTGGAGGAGCCGCTGACCTGGCAGAACTCGAGACTGGTGCGCGCGGACGCGGTCGAGTACGTGCGCCGGCTGAAAGAGCAGTCTCGTCGCCCGCTGCGCACGCTCGGCAGCATCGCGCTCTGCCGCTCCCTGCTCCTGGCGGGCCTCGTGGACCGATACCGGGTGGTGCTCTTCCCGGTCATCACCGGTGCCACGGGGCAGGATCGGATCTTCGACGGCTATCCGGACGTCCGCCTCGACCTCGTGGAGTCGCGCACCTTCGACGGACGGCTGCAGCTGCTCGAGTACGTCCCCACGGTGCTGGACGGCCCTCCCGGGCGCTGACGCGGCGAGCGGCCGTCCCACCGCCCCCGGCGAGGCGAGTGCGGCCGCGTCAGCCGGTGCCCAACCCGGCGAGGAGATGGGATGGCCGCGTCAGCCGGTGACCGAGCGCACCGTCGGTGCGAGCTCGGCGGCGAGCTCGCGGGCGAGGAACCCCATGCCGCGCCGGCGGGCGAGGCGCGCGCCGGCCCTCGCGTGCGTCCAGCTGCCCCAGACCGCTCCGCGGACGGGATCCAGGCCCCGCGCGATGAAGCCGGTCATGGCACCTGCCAGCACGTCGCCGCTACCCGAGCTGCCCAGCTCGGGGCCGCCGTCCACGACGTGCCAGGTCGAGCCGGCGGGATCGGCGATGTGTCCGTAGCAGTTGACCACGGCGCGGTATCGCCGGGCGATCTCGATGACGTCCCCGGTGAGGTCGCCGGAGAGGCGACGGCCGAGCAGGATCCCCGCCTCGTCCCGGTTCGGGTTCAGCACCAGGTGCTCGGGCAGCAGGGCGCGGTCGACCCCGGGGAGGATCCCGAGCGCGAACGCGTCGAGCACGAGGCAGGAGGGAGAGGCGGCGGCGACCGCGAGCAGGGTCGCCCTGGTCCGCCGCGGATCGACCAGCCCCGGCCCCACCAGCACCGCGTCGGCCGCGACGACCTCCTGGCGCACGTCTCGTGGCAGCCGGCTGGGCCCACGATCGGGCAGCCGCAGGACGCCGGCCTCCGGCATCACCGCGCCGAGGCCCGTGGCGGCGCGCGACGGCACCGCCACCCCGAGGCGTCCGGCGCCGACGCGCAGCGCCGCCTCCGCGGCGAGCACCGGCGCGCCGGGAGATCTGCGCGAGCCTCCGACGACCAGCACCTGCCCCCGGGATCGTTTGGAGATCCCGGGATCCGGAAGCCGCCACTGCCGGAGCAGCCGCGGCGTGACGGTCTCACTCGGGGCGGACATGCGGATCCCCCGGGTGCAGCGTCACCGGCGCTCCCTGGTGCTGGAGGTGCTCGACGCCGGAGAACTCGCGCAGCTCCCATCGGGCACCCTGGCGGACCAGATGGGTCACCGAGGCGTTGCCCACCGCGTGGGTCGCCGCGAACTCGAGCAGCTCGGACTCGTCGAGCGGAAGCAGCAGGTACAGCAGGAGCATCACGACCGCCTCGTGCGCGACGATGACCGCCGAGGTGGACGGCTGCGGGAGCGCGTCTGCGAGGAACGACCGCAGTCGCAGCGCCACGTCCGCCCAGGATTCCCCTCCGGCCGGACGGTAGAGGAACTTGCCCAGCCGCCGCCGGCGCTCGGCCTCGTCGGGATGCAGCGCCGCCACCCCCTTCGCCGTGAGGAGGTCGAGGATGCCGAGCTCGCGATCGCGGAGCCGCTCGTCGACGATCATCGGGGTGGGAGCGGTGTCGTCCGTCTCGGCGGCGATCTGCAGGGTCTGCCGTGCGCGCAGGTACGGCGAGACCCAGCACAGATCGATCGCCTCGCGATGCCCGGCGAACCACGCGCCGAGAGCACGGGACTGTTCGACTCCCGTCGGCGACAACGGGACGTCGGCGTCGCGCACGTCGAGCGGGATCGTGCGCAGCCCCTCGCTCTCCGCGCGCGACGCGGTGACGTTGCCGATGCTCTCTCCGTGTCTGACCAGCCAGAGGTTCGTGAGCGCCATGCGATCACGGTAGGCGGGCGACGCGCCGCCCGCGAGGCCGTTGACACCGCGGCCCGGTCGATGCAAGAGGCCTGTCTCAGTGCGGGTCCGGCGTGGCCCTCTCCGGCCTCTCCGAGGCGGGCGCCGGTCCATACTCGCTCGCGGCCCAGGACGCGAGCAGCTGCAGGCGCTCGGCGGACGGCGAACCGGGCTCGGCGGTGTAGATCGTGAGCGTGAGTCCCGGTTCGGCGGCCATCTCCAGCCCCTCGTAGGCGAGCGTCATCTCGCCGACCACGGCGTGGTGGAAGGTCTTCATGCCGGCACCGTGGTGGCGCACGTCGTGGGCGCCCCAGAGCCGGCGGAACTCGGTGCTGCGCGTGGAGAGCTCGCCGATCAGGTCGTGCAGGTCCTTGTTGTGCGGATCCCGGCCGGCCTCGGTGCGCAGGATCGCGACCGTGACCTCGGCGAACATGTCCCAGTCCGGGTAGAACGCGTGGGCGCGCTCGTCGAGGAAGGTGAACCGGGCGATGTTCGGCGGCTGCCCCGGCATGTCGAAGGTGTCGCTGTAGAACGCCCGGGCGAGCAGGTTGGCCGCCAGGATGTCCATCCGGCCGTTGCGGACGAACGCGGGACCGGCGGTGACCGCGTCGAGGATCCACTGCAGGCTGGGATGCGGGGTCCACAGCCTCGGGTTGCGGCGGCGCGGCGGCCGTGCGACGGGGCTCGCGGCGTGGGCGAGATCGAACAGGTGCGCCCGCTCCGCATCGTCCATGCGCAGCGCCCGGGCGAGCGCGTCGAGGATCTCCGGCGAGGCGCCGCCGATCGCTCCGCGCTCGAGCTTCGTGTAGTACTCGACGCTCACGCCGGCCAGGGCGGCGACCTCGGTGCGGCGCAGCCCCTCCACCCGGCGGTTGGATCCGGCGGGGAGCCCGACCTGCTCCGGGGTCACCCGAGCGCGGCGCGAGGTGAGGAACTCGCGTACTTCCGCCCGGTTGTCCATGCGTCCACGCTAGGCCACCGGCTCCGCGGGAGGGAGGCCCTCCGGGTACCCGTCTCGCCCCGGACTCCCCCGGCCGACGGGGATGTGGTGTCGTGGTCGAGCGGCCCGATCCCCGACATCGGATCGTCCGCAGCCTCCGTCCCGCCGGCGCCTGCCGACAGCCTGCCGCTCCAGGAAAGGATTCCGATGACGCACGAGGAACAGCCATCGTCCCCGGCCCGCGGACGAGACCGGGGCGACAGCGCCGACCGCGCCGCGAACTGGAGCGGAGTCCTGGCGATGTCGGTGTGCGTGTTCGCCCTGATCGCGTCGGAGTTCCTGCCGGTGAGCCTGCTCACACCGCTCGCCGCAGAGCTCGGGGTGACCGAGGGCCTCGCCGGCCAGGGCATCGCGATCTCCGGTCTGTTCGCCGTGCTCACCAGCCTGTCGATCTCGCCGCTGGCGGGGAGCCTGAACCGCAAGCCGCTGCTGCTCGGGCTCACGTTCATCATGGCGCTGTCCGCGACGCTCGTGGGCCTGGCCCCGAACTACCTCGTCTACATGATCGGGCGTGCGCTGATCGGCATCGTCATCGGCGGGTTCTGGTCGCTCTCCGCCGCCACCGCGATGCGGCTCGTGCCCGCCGCGCAGGTGCCGCGGGCGCTCGCGGTCTTCAACGGCGGCAACGCGCTCGCCTCGGTGCTCGCCGCCCCGATCGGCAGCTATCTCGGCAGCATCGTGGGCTGGCGCGGCGCCTTCTCCTGCCTGGTCCCGATCGCCCTGGGGGCGCTGATCTGGCAGTGGATCAGCCTGCCCTCGATGCCAGGGCCTGCCCGCGGCAGGGTGTCCCGCCACATCTTCGGGCCGCTTCGCCGGCCTTCCATCGCGCTCGGCATGGCCGCGTGCGGGGCGTTCTTCATGGGCCAGTTCGTGCTGTTCACCTACGTGCGACCGTTCCTCGAGTCCGTCACGAAGGTCGGTCCCACCGCGCTGTCGCTCACGCTGCTCGTGATCGGCGCCGCGGGCCTCGCCGGCACGGCGCTGATCGGCCGATTCCTCCGGCGCGGCCTGTATCCGACGCTGATCGCCATCCCCGTGCTGATGGCGGTCATCGCCGTGGCGCTGGTACCGGCAGGAGCGTGGCTCGTGCCCGTTATCGTGCTGCTCGGCCTGTGGGGGCTGCTCGCGACCGCGGCCCCGGTCGGCTGGTGGAGCTGGATCGCCGATGCGATGCCCGGCGAGGCGGAGGCCGGCGGCGGGCTGATGGTCGCCACGATCCAGCTCTCGATCGCGCTGGGCTCGACCGCGGGCGGCATCCTCTTCGACCGCTCCGGCTACGGGGCGACCTTCCTGGCCGCCGCAGGAGTTCTGCTCGTGGCGGCCGTGCTCGCGGTCGTCACGGCGCGTGCGGCACGGGGTGGGGTGCGTCGGGCCGGCTGAGCGGGGCCGCACGGGCGTCCCGGGCCGCCGAACGGCGGCATGTCGCGATCACGTCGTCGGGACCTCGCCCGGGCCTGGCGCACTCGCGACGCACCGCCGTCCGGCCCGCTCCCGAATCGCCCCGCGAAATCGTCCTCGCCTGGGGGCGGTTCGCTACACGGAGCGATCCACGGGGACCAGGCTCACGTCCAGTGCGCCGGCCTCGAGCCGCACGGTCATCATGGTGCAGACGGGCTGCCGACGGCGGCCGGTGGGCGACCCGGGGTTGAGCAGCCGCATCCCGCCCCGCGTGACCGTGTCCCACGGGATGTGCGAGTGCCCGAAGACCAGCACGTCGACGTCCGCGAACGCCCGATCCATGCGCTCCTCCCGCTGCCGGGCTGGCCCGGTCTCGTGGATCACCGCGACCTCGAGTCCCTCGACGGAGAAGCGCGCGACCTCCGGCAGCTGGGAGCGCAGCTCCGGCCCGTCGTTGTTGCCGTGCACGCCGTACAAGCGCCGGGACCGGGCCTGCAGAAGATCGAGCGTCGCCACGTCCACCCAGTCCCCCGCGTGCACCACGATGTCGACCTCGTCGACGGTCCGGAGCACCTCAGCGGGGAGCCGCCGCGCCCGCGCCGGAATGTGCGTGTCGGCGAGCAGGAGCAGCGTCGTCGTCATGCCCTCCATCATGGCGACAGGAGCGCTGCCCGGTCCGCGGGGAGGTTTCCGACATCGTCACCGAAGCGCTGAACGGCATAACGAAGCCCCGGTGAGAAACCTGCTCTCACCGGGGATTTTCGGTCGGGCTGACAGGATTTGAACCTGCGACCCCTTGACCCCCAGGCAGCGCCGAACCGTTTCCTGAGGTTGACGACGGTTCCCGAAACAGGCCGACTGCGCGGGTGTTTCCGGGAATCTCTCCATGCTTCGGGAGAGCTGGCGGGAACCTTCGGGAACACTCGGGAAGCGTCGTTGGAGCCCTTTTGGAGCCCTGATTGTTACTCCTGAGACTGTTCGCTCGCCTCGATGATCCCGAGCAAGGTCGCTTCTTGTGCGCGAAGCCGTTCGCGCTGCACGATCCCCTCGGCCGTTCGGTTGGCCTTTGCGGCCTTCTCCTGGTCTCGAACATCCAGCAGCTGAGAGCGGAGGGTCGCCAGATTCCGTTGCGGATCGAGTGGAGGAAGCTCGGGGACGGAACCTAGCGGAGGCTTCCGGTATCGCGGTTGGCCGGTCAGTAGACGTACGAGATCGTCGTAAGAGTCCACGTTCGACGGATCGACTCTGACTCGTGGCACCCTGTCCATGTCGGGAGGCAGGATTGATTCGTCAACGTCGGGGAGCACGGCGACGATGATCTTCGCTTGCCACGCCGACTGGTCTTTGCTGAACAGCCCGTGCAACGTGTCGGCCTCGCGTGCGGCTCCTGCTCCCTCGGTCGGCGCGTTCGTCCCGCTCCACCGTTCAGCCCACGACCGCGAGAGAACAACGACAACGCGACCCGCTTGCTCGACAGCCCGCTGACCGAACCTTGTCCAGTCGACCATCTCGTCCAGGTGGAAGAGATCGACATCCGCATCGATGCCGAACTTCTGCCGCAGCGTGGACGCAAGGGTCGCTACGCTCTCTTGCCAAAGCTGGATCATCTGCCGATTCCAACCCTTTTGCGTGTGAGCCCAGCTAACAAAGACAGTCAGACCCTCATCTGCCGCGTATGTAGTGGTGGCCGCAGTAATCTTCTGGACCGCATCCAACGCCGGGGTATCAAGCTGGATTGCTCTCACAATGTCGAGGGCCTGGCGCAACGAGTCCTCAGCGCCCATACAGGTGTTTCGCCATGCTCTTGAAGATTGCCTCGATCTGAGCATCGCCAGCATCGGCCGAGATATGAATCTGCATATCGATGTGGAGCGACGGGGACACACCGGACCCGCCCGACGGTGCCGGTGGGGTCGGAGGCGCAACCCGCGACTCGGCTCCTTCCTGGGATCGCGGCTTCGAGTCTGCGGCTGGCCTCTGCCGCGCCGTGCTTGCGGGGGTTGCGGACTTCTTCCGCGGTTTGGGTTGGGCGCTCGTATCGTCTGCCGACGGCAGCTCGCCTCCAAGCAGAAGCAGGTAGAGCTTCGCCTGGTTCCGCGACATCACGTCACCCGTTCCAGCATTGCGCGCAAACCAGGCCGCGACTTTGACCGGATCGGCATCGGACTCTGAATAGGCGTTGCGTAGACCGTCCGCATAAACACGCTCCACAATGCGCTGGCATGCAGCCGCGTATGTGTCGTCATCGCGCAGGTCCGGAATCAGGTCTGATGGTCGGCCGTCCGCATCCACGATGCCCAGCGCTTTTAGCTGCGGCAGGACGTTCTGGGCAGACTTCTGCGTGGTGTCGAGCTTCGCGATCACCCAGTCGACATCGATCGTTTTCGGAACAGACTGCTTGAGACTAGCCCTGATGCCGTTCCACTGGTTCGCGGACAAGTACGGATACGAAACCTTTGTTTCGCCCCCAGTAGATGATTCAGCCACGTAAACGCCTCTCCCTGTGTACCTGCATTATGGCGAAGCTTGCCGAAGAAGGAGGATTGACACGCGCGAGCACCCCAGACCGCCGCGTCGGCTCTCCGCGCGCAGAACGCCACCGACTGGGTAAGCTCCCGCCCGGTGGCGTTCTCGTAGGTTACGCGCCATCCTCGTGGGCGCGGTGATGAACTTCAGGCGAGCCGTTCGCCGTACTCCTCGGATCGGTGCCGTTCGGCAAGCTGTCCGCGATCCCTGCAGTGCGTATCAGCCTTGCTCGCTCCGCCGCACTTAGCTCGCGGGACTGGCCGGCAGGGGTGCGCAAGTTCATCCCGTCCCCGCCGCCGTATTCGCTCGGCTTGTCATATCGCTGCGCCATTGTTCCATCTCCCTATTGTGGTCGGTTACGTCTATTCTCCCGCTTTCATTAATCACCCATTCAAAGCGCAAGGGATAATAGCCTTAACGCCCCAATTAATTAGGAGAAGATGTGGCGCGACCTAAGCACCTTCCAGAAAGCGTAGATGTGCGAACTCAGGTACCCGTCGAATTGGCAAATGTCATCGCATCGCTCGCCGCGGCGGCCGGACTCAGCAAATCCGCGTTCACGCGACAGGTGCTCATCGCGGGGCTCCAGCCGTTCGCTCTCACAGACCCCGGCCTTGCCGCTGCGCTAGAGCCGACGACGTACAGCCGCCGATGAGCACGCGACTCAGCGCCGCCGACATGGCCCGCGCGCACCTGACGCAGGCCGAGTTGGACCAGTACGAGACCCACATCGCCGAGTACGGCGACCCGCTGAACCCCACCGAGATCCATGACGAAAGGAACACCATGCCCCCGAACTACGCCATCGACCAGCAGCACAAGCAGATCGATGAGGCCACCGGCCTAGCCGCATATCCAAAGCAGACGGCCTCGACCGAAGCCAAGCTCCGCAACGTGCAGAAGCAGCTCAAGACCACGCAGAGCCGTGTCGAGGCAGCGCTCGACCGCGCACTCGTCCAGTTCGAGGTCGCGCTGGAAGCCGAAGACCGGAAGCGCTCCACTCAGGAGCGCCTCGCCGACATGGCGCGCCGCACGCGGCGCATCTGAGAAAGGAATACCGATGACTACTGCAACCCGAGTGACCGGCCTGGAAGACACCGCACCCGCAACACCGACCGGCGACACCGCGGCGGAACAATCGTCAACAACATCGGTCCCGGCACCCTGGACAACCCGCGCATCGCCGCCCGCGAAGCCCAGTACAGCAACCGTCAGGCTGAGATCGAGGCCGTGATGGACATCGACCAGGCGGCGTTCGACCGTGTGCGAGAACTGGAAACCTTCATGATCGGCCGCGCCGAGAACTTCGTCGCCGACGTCATGGGCACCACGGAGGGTGTCGGCCCGCGGGTTGCCGAGCTGACGGCCCAGCCATCGTACGATCTGCTGGTGCGGTTCGGCGCTCTGACCGGGCTGCGCATTGGCGAGGTAGCAGCGCTGCGCATCCGGGACATCGATCTGCGCCGTGGCGAGATGCAGGTGCGTCGGAACATGACGCACACCAGCAAGGGTTACGTCCTCGGCGCCCCGAAGACGGCGCGGGCGGTTCGCGATGTGCCGATTCTGGACGACGGGCTGTTCCGCGACGTCGGCGTCTATCTGCGCCAGCACCCACACCGCGACAACTTGGAGGCGGGGCTGTGGCCGGGCAAGGTGCCGGGACACAACAAGCTCAGCTACGAGCACACCTTCGACCCCAAGGGCTTCTACCGCTACACGTTCAAGCCTGCTGCTACCCGCGCTGGACTCGACGGCCCGCACTTCCACGAGCTACGCCACACGTTCGCCACGCTGGCGTTGGAGTCCCGCGCGCTCGACATGCACGAGCTATCCCGGGCGATGGGCCACGCGAGCTACGCCATCACCGACAAGGTCTACGCGCATGTCCGTCCTCGCGACTTCAGCGCACACCGCGCTGCCTTTTCCGCGCATATCTTGGCCGGAGCCCGACCTGCGGCGATCGTAGCGATCGAACGCTAGGGAGTCAGTAGGGATCCTGATCGGCGTAGTACTCGCTCGCATCGACGAAGTGTGGCTCTCCCTCGTGCTCCTCAACGTCATCGAGCCCGGAGAGCTCATCGTCCTGTGCATCGAGGATCAGGCCGCAAACGGGGCACTGCAAGATCATGGGAACGAGGACGACCTCAAACATCACCGAGGCGCTCTCGGGATACCCTTCGCTGTCATAGTCGACTTCGAGACTGCCCTCTTCACCGTGCTGCCGGAGGTACGTGACCCAAGCCCGGCGCTCGCACGATGGGCATTTGTACTCATGATCCTCTGAGTCATCTGCGATCAAGACCGAGGAATGTCGCGACTCAAGTGCGGTGAGCGTCTGTTCCAGTTGCGCCTTCGGAATCCCAGCGACGAAATCCTTCAGCCTTGCCTTTGCTGCGGCGATCTTGCTGCTGACCCGAGCCGCGATCTCATTCTCGAAGTCCGCGCTGATTCCGGCCGCGACGCCAGCCAACTCCGCACCCCAGTAATCTTCCCGAGTCAGCCCAACTTCCTCGATCAGTGCTTCAGCTACGCGAACAAGCCTCCGAGCAGCAAGTTCCAAGGACGCGGCAGCGACCAACCCCGAATGGGCTGCGCCATTCCGAACGCTCATGATGAAATCGACGTCTGACCGCAGCGAGGCCATCGTCGGGTGCGCCTTGAGCAGAATCGTCAGCACCTCGGACGTCGGAATCGTGCGCAGCTCCAACGGGTCGCTGAGCGTCCTCGCGCCGGAGAGCGCGAGCACTGAGTCGTGATGGGTCCGAAGCGCCAAGAGCGACGGGCTCAACCGAGCGAGTGCGGCGCGCACTAACCACTCGGTGGCCGCCCCAGCCTCCAGTGCGGTTCGAAGCTTCACGTAGAGTCCATCGCTGGTGTAGTTGAGGAGCGTTGCTCGCGCCGCTTGCGTTGATGCCGCGGCCATGCTGGTGGCGAGCCCGGACACGGGAGCGACGCCGATGCTTACGCCCTGACCTTTTGCCTGCGTCTCGACCATGATCTCCATATTGACAGTAGCGCCACCAGCTGGAGCCCTTTTGGAGCCCTTGACGTTTCCCGGACATGCAGAAGGCCCGGAGACTCTCGCGAGTTTCCGGGCCTTATTTGGTCGGGCTGACAGGATTTGAACCTGCGACCCCTTGACCCCCAGTCAAGTGCGCTACCAAGCTGCGCCACAGCCCGTGGACGACCGCGCCGGAGCGCGGGCAACTCACCCATCGTAGCCGACTCCCCGAGCCTCCGCGAAACCCGGCGGCGGCCGGGCGCGGCGCGGATGTCGGAGCCTCCGCGTAGGGTGCCGATATGACCACGATCACGACGAAGGCAGCGACGCCCACGGAGTGGGACGACGTGCAGCGGGCGCTCACTGGCGGGGGCGACGGCGCCTCCTGCCAGTGCATCTGGCCCGTCCTGCGCGACAAGGACTGGAACAAGACGACCAAGGCCGAGCGCACCGAGATGCTGCACGATGAAATCACGAGCGGTCCGCCGCCCGGCATCGTCGCCTACGTCGACGGAGAGGCCGCGGGGTGGATCCGGATCGGGCCGCGCCCATCGCAGACACGACTCGGGTACACACGCAACATCGTCGCCGCCACCCAGGAGCCGCTCGACGACGGCAGCGTGTGGGCTGTCACCTGTTTCTCGGTCCGACGCGACCAGCGCGGAAAAGGCTTGAATGCCGCGCTTCTGAAGGCGGCCGTCGACTACGCCCGCTCCTCTGGAGCGCGGGTCATCGAGGGGTACCCCGTCGACACCTCCGCCATGACGGTCTCATCGAACGACCTGTTCCACGGAGCGCTCTCCACCTTCGCCGCCGCGGGGTTCTCGGTCGCGGGAGAGCTGCGATCGGGGCGACCGCTGGTCAGTCTGGTGCTCGACGCGTAGCGCCGCGTTGGTCGCCGGTCGTCACGGTGCCGGATCCTACGATGGAGGGATGCACAGGCGCACCCGACTCCGAGCCCTGTGGCTGTTCGCGCCCTACATCGTCGTCTCCGTGATCCACGTGATCGCCGACGCCGCGCACAACCCGCTGATGACGCCGACCAAGGCGCTGCTGATGCCGCTGCTCGCGCTGCCGGTGATCCTGGCCCGGCGCCGCCTCGCACCGCTCGGCGCCGTCCTCCTGCTCCTCGCCGCCCTGTTCTTCTCGTGGCTCGGCGACGAAGCGGGCCTGTTCTTCCCCTCCGCGCCCGAGTTGCCCCTCATGCTCGGCTTCTTCGGCCTCGCGCACGTCGCCTACATCGCGCTGTTCGTGCGGCACCTGCGCGTGCGGCGTCTGCCGTGGTGGACCGCCGTGTACGCGGTGTGGTGGCTGCTCATGATCCTGGTGCTCGGTCCGCACACCGGGGCGCTGCTGATCGCGGTGGGCGCGTACGGCATCGTCCTCGCCGGGACGGCCGCGACGGCGGCGCGCTGTCGGCCGATGATCGCGTGGGGCGGCGCGTTCTTCCTTGCGAGCGACACGATCCTGGCCTTTCGACTGTTCCTCCCCGATGCCATGCCGGACTGGACGAGCCCCGCGGTCATGGTCACCTACACGATCGCGCAGGGTCTCATCGTCGCGGGCGCGCTCCGCGGCCTCCGTCGCGGATTGGTGGGCGCATGAGCGTGGAACCCTGGGCGAGCGGCCCGGTCCGGATCGACAGCTGGCTCTGGTCGGTGCGGGTCTTCAAGACGCGCTCCGCTGCGACCACTGCTTGCCGGGCCGGGCACGTGCGGCTCAACGGCGAGAAGGTGAAGGCGGCGCAGACCGTGAAGGTCGGCGACGAGCTGCGCGTGCGGATCAGCGGCTTCGATCGGATCCTCGTCGTGCGCCAGACGCTCGTCAAGCGCGTCGGCGCTCCGCTCGCCGCCGTCGCTGCCGAGGATCGCACGCCGCCTCGGGATCCGGTGGCTGCCGCGGGTCTCCGCGATCGCGGCGCGGGTCGCCCGACGAAGCGGGAACGGCGGGACATCGACCGTCTGCGCGGGCGCGATCACGGCTGACGACGGTGGTGCGGAAGCAGCGCTGCATCTCCCCGCGAAACGCCCTCGTTCCCGGCCCCGCCCCGACGCCAGCGGTCTGCCGCTCAGAGACTCCGCGTCGAGAAGTTGTCCACAGCCTCTTTCATTTTTCGTATCTTTGTTCTAAACTGGAGTCATGAACCAGCCCACTTCTCCCCTCGCTGCCGACCGCGGCGCGCTGCTGGACGAGTGGCTGGCGACCCGCGCGGAGATTGCGCGTCTGGAGGGGCATGCAGCGGATCTTCTCGCGTCGCGCGCGGCGCTCTTCGACGAGGACGCGAAGGCTGCTCCCCTGAAGAGGGATGCGATGCGCCGTTCGATGATCGCAGAGTACTCCGCCGCAGGCCGTCTCGCGCGCGGGAGCATTGAGGCCGCTTTCGCCGATGCCGAAGCGCTGGCCGCCGCATTCCCCGGACTGCACGGCGCATTGCGCGCAGGGATCATCACGGCGCCGCACGCGCACGTTCTGATCGCGGCTGCCGAACCGCTCCGCGACGCCGTCCGGAACGGCGAGTTGCCGGAGGAGATCTTCGCCGCCTACGAGGCGGCCGTCCTGGTCGTCGCAGAGCAGGACTCCCCCGCCCGGTCACGGGTGCACGCGAAGCAGGTCGCGGCCGTCCTCTGCGGCGAGACGCTGCGGGAACGGCACGAGCGCGCCGCCGGCGAGCGCTGCATCACAGTGCGTCCTCTGGAAGACGGGCTGGCGCTGCTGACGGCCGTGCTCCCCGAGATCTATGCCGTCGCAATCATGGACAGGCTCACGCAGCTGGCCGGCGCCATCGCTGTCGGGACCAGGAGCGACATCCAGGTCGCCATGGGCGCCGTCTTCGGCGACCCCGCCGGTGAGGCGGTGCCTCCGGCGGACGGCGAACTCGACCCGTACGACCTGGATCCCGCGGACCCTCGGCGGGAGGCGTACGAGCTCTCGATCCTCGCCGGCACCACCTACGTCACGGATCCTGAGCACGCGGACGACGAGAACGGAAGCAGTTCCGTTCGCGACCGGATCGGGTGTGGCCGGGAAGCCGGGATCGAATTCGTCGCCGGTGATGGCCGAACCCGCCGGCGGATCGAGGCCGATGCGTTCATCGATCTGCTGCTGGCCGGTCGTCCCAGCGAGGCTCTCGGAACCGGGCTCGACCGCATCACTGCCACCGTCCAGGTGACCATCGCGGCGTCAACCCTCATCGGAGAGGACGATCGACTCGCCGAACTCGACGGGCGAGGACCGCTACATCCCGACATCGCCCGGCGCCTGGCCGCCGAAGCGACCGGATGGAACCGGCTGTTCCTCGATCCAGGAGGGATGATCACCAAGACCGATCGGTACACGCCGACGACGTCGATGAAGCGCTTCCTCCGCGCCCGTGACCAGCGCTGCCGGTTCCCGGGTTGCCACACGCCGGCGTTGAGATGCGACATCGATCACAATCATGACCATGCGCAGGGCGGCGCGACCAGCCTGGACAATCTGGCCTGCTTCTGCCGGGCCCATCATCCGCTCAAACATCCGGACATCGACGAAGAACACCGGTGGTATGCCCGCCAGCTTCCCGATGGTTCGATCGAGTGGATCAGCCCGCTCCGGCGCCGCTATCAGGATCCGGCACCGCGACGCGTGATGTTCGTCTGAACCGGCGGGCCCGGGTCCGGCGAGCGGGGTTCGGCGAGGCGAGGTCCCGCAATGCGGGGTCCGGCGGGCAGGGATCCGACACTGAGGTCGCGGACTAGGCAGAGGCCTCGTTCAGCTGGTCGAGCAACCAGCGCACCGGCAGCACCTCGGCGATCGCGGCGTCACCGGCCGTTGCGCCGTCGCCCGCGACCGCAGTGTTCCCGACCACCGCGGGCTCACCGGCATTCGCCCCATCACGGGCCGCGGCATCACCCGCGTTCGAA
The DNA here is from genome assembly GCF_052045495.1 of Microbacterium sp. 22242. Taxonomy (NCBI): domain Bacteria; kingdom Bacillati; phylum Actinomycetota; class Actinomycetes; order Micrococcales; family Microbacteriaceae; genus Microbacterium; species Microbacterium sp. 22242. The sequence continues at coordinate 99,434 of NZ_JBQEOZ010000011.1, forward strand.
CCATCGCCGGCCATCGCACCATCGCCGGCCGTCGCATCACCACCGGCCGTCGCATCATCGTCCGCGGCCGCAGCGTCTCCGGACAATGCCGCGATCCGCTCGGCCAGACCGCGGTCGCTCGTGACCACGAACACCCGACGCCCGCGCGAGAGCTGATCCTCCGTGACCTCGACGATCGCGTCGTCTCCGGAACCGGACGCGCGCACGATCTCCACCGCGCACGCCACGTCCGCACTGTCCGCGGGATCGGCGAGCTCGCGGGCCCGCCCCTCCGCCACGAGCACGACACGGGGGTGCCAACGGGTGGAGTCCAGCGCGACCCGTTCGGCTGAGACGCCGGCCCTGGCCCACGCGTCGAGTCGATCGCGCAACCGGCCCGTAGCGCCTGCACGATCCTTCCACCAGCCGTCCGGCACGGACCCGACCACGTTCGCGGCATCCACGACGACGACGGGTCTGACCTCCAGCAGCCCGCGCAGCTCGGGCCACGCCGCGGCGAAGCCCGGGTGCAGGTCGCGTCGATCCACCTCGTCCACGGGAACCCAGTCCAGCGCAAGGCTCTCCGGATCGCTGATCACGGGCTCGAACGGCACCAGGACATCGGCGACCACGGTCGTGTAGCTCCAGATCCCGAGGTCCAGCACGCTCTCGAAGCGGGCGCGCACGGAGCCGTCAGGGACGCCCGCCTCCTCCTGCGCCTCGCGGATCGCGCCTTCGCGAGCCGACTCGCCGTCGTGCAGCGCACCGCCGGGCAGCGCCCAGGTGCCGCCGTGGTGACTCCACGCCACCCGGTGCTGCAGCAGCACGCCGCGCTCGGCGTCGTACGCGAGCAGTCCGGCCGCCCCGTAGCGACCCCAGTACCGCTCCCCCGTCGCCGCCACGACCCACGCATCGCCGCTGTTCTGCGGACCATGCGGACGTCGCGGTTCACCGGGCGCAGGGGGAACGATCGTCACCCCTCCACCCTGTCACAGTCGTCCGACGGCGGGCGCGCCCGAGGACTCAGTCGGACACGCCCACCGCGGAAACACCGCGCCAGAAGGAAGGGACGGCGAAAGCGACGGCGACGGCGACGGCGACGGCGCCTCAGCGCACCGACGCCGCAGCACCTGCGCGAAGTCGCGACGCCGCGAGCTCCTCCGCCGCGACGAGGGGCGTGATGTCGCGCTCCTCCGCCTCATCGAGGATCCGCCGCACGGTGTCGCCGATGCCTGCCACGCGCGCCATGATCTCCTCGCCCGTGCCGATCCCCTTCGCCACCAGGTCCAGGTAGATCACGCCGCCCGCATTCACGACGAAGTCCGGCGCGTACAGGATTCCGCGACGGGCGAGACGCTCCGCGCCGGAACGGTCCGCGAGGGGGTTGTTCGCCGGTCCGCACACCGCCTTCGCGTCGAGCGCGTCGATGACCTCGTCCGTGAGCACGCCGCCGATCCCGGAGGGCACGAACACGTCGGCGGGCAGCAGATGCTCGGTCCCCGCCTCGGCCCACGTGGCGCCGAGCGACGTCGCGAGCTCGCGCCGCGCCGGATTGATGTCGGTCACCGTGAGCAGCGCGCTCTCGTCCGCGAGCCGCTGCGCGAGGCGGCCACCGACCTGGCCGAGACCCGAGATCGTGATCCGCCGCCCTGCAGGGTCCGCCGATCCGGTGACCCGCTGCAGCACCGCCGCCAGCGACGCGTGCACGCCGAGACTCGTCGGGCCCGCGGGCTCCCCTGATCCGCCGACCGCCGACGGCAGCCCGACGACGTGCGCGGTGCGCTCGCTCACGGTCAGCATGTCATCGGTCGTCGAGCCGACGTCCTCCGCCGTGCGGTACGCGCCGCCGAGCAGCTCCACGGCATCCCCGAGGTCGAGGAAGGCCGCCCGCCGCCGGTCCTCGTCCAGCGTCTCGCCCGGCTCGAGCCGGATCACGGACTTGCCGCCGCCGGCGTCGAGCCCGGCCGCGGCGTTCTTCAGGGTCATCGCGGCCGACAGCCGCAGGGCGTCGCCGAGCGCGTCGCTCCACTGCGGGTACGCCCACAGACGGGCGCCGCCGAGCGCGGATCCGAGCACCGACGAGTGCAGCGCCACGGCGATGAAGAGTCCGCTGCGCCGGCCGGTCATCACCTCCACGCGCTCGTGGGTGAAATCGGGCAGGGGCAGGGTATGCGTCATCGCAGTCTCTTCCGGAAGGCCTTGTGGGCGGGAATCTGCGGATGCCACGGCTTTGCGGCATCCGCAGTCCATTCTGCCCGAGCGGCGCGCGGAAGTCGCCGGAGAGAGGTCCCCCGATTCAGCGCTGCCGGCGCTCGCGCACCCGCATGTTGATCACGATCGGCGTGCCCTCGAACGCGTAGAGCTCGCGCAGGCGGCGCTGGATGAACCGCCGGTAGCCCGGATCCAGGAAGCCGGTCGTGAACAGCACGAATGTCGGCGGGCGCGTGGACGCCTGCGTGCCGAACAGGATCCTGGGCTGCTTGCCGCCCCGCAGCGGGTGCGGATGCTCGGCCACGAGCTCGGAGAGGAACGCGTTGAACTTCCCGGTCGGAATGCGACGGTCCCAGTTCTCCAGCGCGGTCTCGAGCGCCGGGACGAGCTTGTCCAGGTGACGGCCCGTCTTCGCGGAGATGTTGACGCGCGGAGCCCAGGCGACGTGCGCCAGATCCTGCTCGATCTCGCGCTCCAGGTAACGGCGACGATCCTGGTTCTCCATGTCGTCGTCGGACAGGCGGTCCCACTTGTTGAACGCGAGCACCAGCGCGCGGCCCGACTCGAGCACCATGTCGATGATGTTCAGGTCCTGCACGCTGATCGACTGGCTCACATCGAGCACGACGACGGCCACCTCGGCCTTCTCCAGCGCGGCGGAGGTGCGCAGCGAGGCGTAGAAGTCCGCCCCCTGCTGCAGGTGCACGCGACGGCGGATGCCGGCGGTGTCGACCAGGCGCCACAGCTTGCCGCCGAGCTCGACGACCTCGTCCACCGGGTCGCGGGTGGTGCCGGCGAGGTCGTTGACGACGACCCGCTCCTCCCCCGCGGCCTTGTTCAGCAGCGACGACTTGCCCACGTTCGGGCGACCGAGGATCGCGACTCGGCGCGGACCGCCGATCTCCGCCTTGGCCACGGCCGAGACGTCGGGGAGCTTCGCCATGATCGCGTCGAGCAGGTCGGCCACGCCGCGCCCGTGGATCGCGGACACCGGATACGGCTCGCCGAGCCCGAGGTTCCACAGCGCGGCCGCCTCCGGCTCCTGCCGGGCGTCGTCGATCTTGTTCGCGACCAGGAACACCGGCTTGCCGCTCTTGCGCAGCAGCTTCACGACGTGCTCGTCCGTCGAGGTGGCGCCGACCATCGCGTCGACGACGAACAGCACCACGTCGCAGAGGTCGATCGCGACCTCGGCCTGCGCGGCGACCGATCGGTCGATGCCCTTGGCGTCGGGTTCCCAGCCGCCGGTGTCGACCAGCGAGAAGCGTCGCTCCATCCACTCGCCCTTGTAGGTGACGCGGTCGCGGGTGACACCGGGAGTGTCCTCCACGACGGCCTCGCGGCGGCCCAGGATCCGGTTCACCAGCGCGGACTTGCCCACGTTCGGGCGGCCCACGATCGCGATCACGGGCAGCGCGGGCAGGAACTCGATCCCGTCCTCGCCCTCGGCGAGACCCGCGAGCAGCGCGGCGTCCTCGTCGTCCAGGTCGTAGTCCTCGAGACCGGCGCGCAGGGTCGCGGCGCGCGATTCCACGAGCTCCTCGTCCATCGCGTCGAGCTTCTCGGCCAGGCGGTCTTCGCCGCCCTCGTATTCTTCGTCGTCAGCCATTGTCGGCTCCTTGCTGCAGGGGCGATGCCGCGCGCCGGATCACGGCGAGCACGGCATCGATGGTCTGGTCGAAGTCGAGGTCGGTCGAATCCACGACCTCGACTCCTTCGGCGGCAGTGAGGAAGTCCACCACCGCGCTGTCCTTGGCGTCGCGGTGGTGCAGGGCTGCGGCGACCGCACCCGCGTCCTCCGCGTCGAGCTCCGCGGCCCGGCGCGCCGCGCGCACCTCGGGGGCCGCGGTGAGCAGGATCCGCACGGGCGCGTCCGGCGCGACCACGGTGGTGATGTCGCGTCCCTCCACGACCACGGCGGGGAAGTCCGACTCGGCGACGATCCGGCGGAACGCCTCGTTCACCTGCACGCGCACGGCCGGCACGCGCGCCACGCCGCTGACCGCCCCGGAGACGCGGGGCTCGCGGATCGCGTCGGTCACATCGGTTTTGCCGACGAGCACGGCGCGGTGATCGGGATCGAGTCCCTGCGAGAACGGGAAGTCGGCGGCGGCGGCCAGCACGGCGTCGACGTCGGCGGTGTCCTCACCGCGCTCGAGCACGTGCCAGGCGAGGGCGCGGTACGCGGCGCCGGTGTCGAGATAGCCGTAGCCGAGCCGCCGCGCCACCGCCTTGGAGACGCTGGACTTGCCGGATCCGGCGGGGCCGTCGATCGCGACGATGAACGGCACGGCCTGCGAAGAGAGGTCAGTCATCGGGCATGCTCGCAATCCGCCATCCCCTGGCCTCGAGTCCCTCGATCGCGCCGCGGAGGGCGGCCGGGACGACACTGATCTCGGCGAGGCCGAACTGCGCGCCGGGCGAGTGCTCCAGGCGCAGGTCTTCGACGTTCACCTCGAGCTCGCCGAGCTCGCCGAACAGCCGCCCGAGCTGGCCCGCGGTGTCGTCGATCATGACGACGAACGACTCGAACCGGCGGTTCTGGCCGTGCTTGCCGGGCAGACGCTCGACGCCTTCATTGCCATGCCGGATCGCCTCGGCGACGGTGCGGCGGGATCCAGAGCGCTCGGGATCGCGCAGCGCGTCGGCGACCTCGGCGAGGTCGGCGGCGAGAGCGTCGAGCACCGACACGACCGGGGCGGCGTTGGCGCCGAGGATCTGCACCCACAGCTCCGGCGCCGAGGCCGCGATACGCGTGGTGTCGCGCACGCCCTGACCGGCCAGGCGCAGCGATCCGTCCTCGGCGTCGGCGAGGCGAGCGGCGAGCAGGCTCGCCACGACCTGCGGCACGTGAGAGGTGAGCGCCACGGCACGGTCGTGCTCCTCGGGCGTCATCTCGAGCGGCATCGCCTCGAGGTCCAGCGCCAGGCCCTCGACGAGAGCGAGATCCGAGGCACGGGTCTCCTCGTCGCGGCAGACCACCCAGGGACGGCCGATGAAGATGTCGGCGCGGGCTGAGATCGCTCCCCCGCGCTCTCGACCGGCGAGCGGGTGGGACCCGATGTAGCGGGTGAGATCCACGCCGCGTTCGCGCAGCGCCCGCAGCGGCTCGAGCTTGACGCTCGCGACGTCGGTGACGACCGCGTCGGGGAACCGGGCGAGTTCCGCCTCGATCACGTCGGCGGTCACGTCCGGCGGCACGGCGACGACCACGAGCACGGGGCGGTCGTCCCCGCGGGCGGCGCGGCCGGCGCCGTAGTCGATCGCGAGGCGCAGCTGTGCGGGCGAGGTGTCGGCGAGAGCGACGTCGACGCCCTTCGCGGTCAGGGCGTGGCCGATGCTGGCGCCGAGAAGCCCCGCGCCGACGATCCGGACGGTTCCGGACAGCCGCGCGGCACGCTCGATCGGCGTCCTGCTCGTGTCGCTCACTTGCTCTCCTGCGCGTCTCCCTGGCTCGAGCGATCGGAGGCGCCGTCTGCAGGGGAATCCTGGCGCGACAGGGTGAGAAGCGCGCCGAGTTCGATTCTATTCAGTTCCCTGGTCTTCCCCGCAGGGAGCGTTCCCAGGTGCAGCGGGCCGAACTGGCGGCGCACGAGCTCGACGACCGGGTGACCGACCGCCGCGAGCATGCGGCGCACGATGCGGTTGCGTCCGGAGTGCAGGGTCAGCTCGACGAGGCTGGAGCCTCCGCGCGGACCCGCGGAGGAGTCCAGCAGCCGGGCCCTGTCGGCGGCGATGGGACCGTCCTCGAGCTCGACGCCCCTGGTGAGCTTCGCGATCGTCTGCGCCGTGACGATGCCCTCCACCTTCGCGATGTAGACCTTGGTCACGCCGAACGAGGGATGCGCGAGCACGTGCGCGAGGTCGCCGTCGTTGGTGAGCAGCAGCAGCCCGCTGGTCTCGGCGTCCAGCCGTCCGACGTTGTAGAGCCGCTCCTCGTAGTCCTTCGTATAGCGGCGCAGATCCGGCCGCCCGTTCTCGTCCTTCATCGTGCTGACGACGCCGGTGGGCTTGTTCAGCATGACGTAGCGCTTGCCGGTGTCCAGCTGCACCGCGGTGCCGTCGACGTCGACGAGGTCCTTCTCGGGATCGATCCTGCGGCCGAGCTCGGTGACGACGGATCCGTTCACCCTGATCCGGCCCTCCACGATGTACTGCTCGATCACGCGACGGGAGGCGACCCCGGCGTTGGCGAGCACCTTCTGCAGGCGCACGCCCTCTGCGGGTCCGCCGGGGGGAAGTTCGGTCGTCATCATGCCCTTTCGCTGAAACCTTCGGAGCCGTCGTCGAGCAGCGGCGAGATCGGCGGCAGCTCGTCGAGCGAGTTGATGCCGAGGTTCTGCAGCAGCGCGTCGGTCGTGCCGTAGTTGATGGCTCCGGTCTCGGAGTCCTGGAAGAGCTCGGTGATCAGCCCGCGGCCGAGCAGCGTTCGCACGACCGAGTCGACGTTGACGGCGCGGATCGAGGCGACCTGGCTGCGGGTCACCGGCTGCTTGTAGGCGATCACGGCGAGGGTCTCCAGCGCCGCCTGGGACAGCCGGGCCGGCGCCTGCCCGCCCACGAAGTCGGCGACGAGATCGTCGTACTCCTCGCGGACGTACAGCCGCCAGCCGCCGCCGACCTCGCGGAGCTCGAAGCCGCGACGCGGCCCCTGGCCGTTCCCGTCGTACTCGTCGACGAGCCGGGCGATCGCCTGGCGCACGGCCGGCACGGGCGCGCTCACGGCCGCGGCCAGGGACACCAGGCTGTGCGGCTCCTCGATGATGAGCAGGATCGCCTCGAGCCGCTCGGTCAGCGGAAGCTCGATCACGGTCTCGCCCTCGGACGCCTGCGGAGTGTCAGCGGTCATAGTCGGCTCCCAACGTCGCCAGCATCTCGTCGGTCCAGTGCTCTGCCGACCAGCGCAGCGTCAGCTCGCCGAGCGGCTCCAGCTGCTCGAACGAGAGCGCGGCGTGCCGGTACAGCTCGAGCACGGACAGGAAGCGCGCCACCACGATCCCGGGTTCGATCGCCCCGGACACGAGCTCGCGGAACGTGACGGACTCGGTGCTGCGCAGCAGGGCCACCACGATCGCGGCCTGCTCGCGAATGCTGACCAGCGGCGCATGCAGGTGGTCGAGGCCGACGGTCGGGATCTCCTTGGGCGCGAAGGCCATCAGCGCCAGCGCCGCGAAGTCGGCCGCGCTGAGGGTCCACACCAGCTCCGGGGTGCGCGCGCGGTGCCTCTCGTCCAGGCGCACGGCGCGGGCGTGCCGCCGATCCTCGTACTGCAGGCTGCGCGCGAACCAGGCGGAGACCTCCTTGAACGCGCGGTACTGCAGCAGCCGCGCGAACAGCAGATCCCTGGCCTCCAGCAGCGCGACCGATTCGGCGTCCACAAGCTCGCCCTGCGGCAGCAGCCCCGCCACCTTCATGTCGAGCAGGGTCGCCGCGACGACGAGGAACTCGCTGGTCTCGTCGAGATCGGTGGCTGACGCTGTCGAAGGGTCGGATCCGAGCTCGCGCAGGTACGCGATGAACTCGTCGGTCACCTTGCTCAGCGATACCTCGGTGATGTCCATCTCGTGCTTCGAGATGAGGTTCAGCAGCAGGTCGAACGGACCGTCGAAGTTGCCGAGCGAGACCCGGAACCGGCTGTCTTCGGACGCGCTGAGTCCTTCCGATTCAGGCGACGGCGCCACGGGCGACCAGCTCCCGCGCCAGCCGCAGATACGCCTGTGCGGCGGGGTGCTCCGGCGCGAACTCGGTGATCGGCACGCCCGACACCGAGGCGTCCGGGAACTTCACGGTGCGGCCGATCACGGTCTCCAGCACGTCGTCGCCGAACGCCTCGACGACCCGCTCCAGCACCTCGCGGGAGTGCAGCGTGCGGGCGTCGTACATCGTGGCGAGCAGCCCGTCGAGGGTGATCGACGGGTTCAGCCGGTCGCGCACCTTGTCGATGGTCTCGATGAGCAGGGCGACACCGCGCAGCGCGAAGAACTCGCACTCGAGCGGGATCAGCACGCCGTGCGCGGCGGTGAGCGCATTGACGGTGAGCAGCCCCAGCGAGGGCTGGCAGTCGATCAGGATGACGTCGTACTCCCCCGCCACCTGCCGCAGCACGCGGGACAGGATCGTCTCGCGGGCGACCTCGTTCACGAGGTGCACCTCGGCGGCGGACAGGTCGATGTTCGCGGGGATCAGGTCGAGACCGTCGACGTGCGTGTGCACGATCACCTCACGGGGATCGCGCTTGGTGTCCAGCAGCAGGTCGTAGACCGTGGGGATGTCGTGCGTCGGGATCCCCAGGCCCGCCGACAGCGCACCCTGCGGGTCGAAGTCGACAGCGAGCACCTTGCGCCCGTACTCGGCGAACGAGGCGGCGAGGTTGATCGAGGTCGTGGTCTTGCCGACGCCGCCCTTCTGGTTGCAGAGGGCGATGATGCGCGCGGGACCGTGCGCCTTGAGCGGTGCGGGGATGGGGAAGCCCTGATAGGGACGTCCGGTCGGTCCGATCGGGCTGTCGTCCTTCGTCTTCTTGGCCACCAGTTCTCCAGCTTCGTCGTGCTCGCTCGATCATAGCCGCCGAGGCGCGACGGGATCGGGCCCCCACGCCGCGGAGCGGCTCGAACGGCAGTGTCAGCGGGCCCGCGGGTGCGCCGTCGCGTAGACGTCGCGGAGCGTGTCGACCGAGACGTGGGTGTAGATCTGCGTCGTCGCGACCGAGGCGTGCCCCAGCAGCTCCTGCACGACGCGCACGTCGGCGCCGCCCTGCAGCAGGTGCGTGGCGAAGGAGTGCCGCAGCGTGTGCGGCGAGACCTCGGCGCTGATCTGCGCGCTGTCGGCCGCCGCCCTGATGACGAGCCAGGCGCTCTGCCGGGAGAGCGGAGCCCCGCGAGCGCCGAGGAACAGCTTCGCCGACGCTCTGCCCTTGGCCGCGAGCGCGGGCCGCACCCGGGTGAGGTAGGCGTCCACCGCGGCCCGGGCGTAGGAGCCGATCGGCACGATCCGCTCCTTGGATCCCTTGCCGCGCAACCGCAGCACGTCGCCGTGAGCCAGGTCGTCCACGTCGAGCGAGATCGCCTCGGACACCCGCGCGCCCGTGGCGTAGAGCAGCTCGAGCAGCGCACGGTCCCTGATCCCGATCGGATCCTCGGCGGAGGGCGCGGCGAGGATCCGCTCGACCTGATCGAACGTGAGCGCCTTCGGCAGGCGCCGCGGCTGCTTCGGCGGACGCAGCCGAGAGCTGGGATCCGCCTCGGCGATGCCCTCCCGGGCGAGGAAGCGGTGCCAGCCGCGCACCGAGGACTGCAGCCGCGCGAGACTCGAGGCGGCAGGCGGCGGTTCTGCAGAGGCCCGTTCGGTCGCGAACGCCGCCACGGTGTCCGCCGTGATCTCGCCGGTGTCGGCGATGCCGCGCGACCTCAGCCAGTCCAGGTAGGCGTCGAGGTCGCGCCGATACGCGGCGATCGTGTGCTCGGCGAGGCCGCGCTCGATCGTCACATGCCGCAGGTACGCGTCGAGAGCGCGGTCGAGCTGCACGTCACGCCCCGGACGGACGCCGGCCGCGGACGCGAAGGCGCCTCTCAGCCGCCAGCACGCCGATCGCCAGGATGCCGTTGCGCAGGCGGCCGGCGAGCACGCCGTCCGCCGCTTCGCTGAGCGGGATCCATGCCGGCCGGATGTCGGCCTCCTCGTCCTCGCGGTCGAACGCCTCGGGCGTCGCGCTCAACCCGGTCGCCAGGTAGAGGTGGACGATCTCGGAGTTGCTCCCCGGCGTCGTGTACGCCGACACCAGCGGCTCCCACGCCTCGGCGACGAGGTCCGCCTCCTCGGCGAGCTCACGGCGGGCGGCGCCCATCGGGTCCTCGCCCACGACGTCGAGCAGCCCGGCCGGCAGCTCCCAGTCGCGCGAGCGGATCGGGTGGCGGTACTGCTGGATCAGCAGCACGCGCTCCTCGTCGTCGATGGCGACGATCGCGACCGCACCGGGGTGGTCCAGGTACTGGCGCACGATCTCGCGGCCGCCGTAGAGGACGTGGTCCTCGCAGACGCTCCACACGGCGCCGCGGTACACCTCTGCAGTCGCGACCACCTCGGGATCGAACTGCTCGTCACAGAGCTCGTGCTCGGTCCCTGAGACCGACGAAGTGTCATCCATGGGAGTCATCCCTCGTCGTCGAACAGCTCGCTGGCGCGGTGGCGCTCGATCGCCGCGCCCACGAGCCCGCGGAACAGCGGGTGCGGCTCGGTCGGGCGCGAGCGCAGTTCGGGGTGCGCCTGCGTGGCGATGTAGAACGGGTGCGCCTCTCGCGGCAGCTCGACGTACTCGACCAGGTCCAGCTCGGGGTTGAGGCCGGAGAACGACAGGCCGGCGTCGGCCAGGCGGCCGCGGTACGCGTTGTTGACCTCGTACCGGTGCCGGTGGCGCTCTGAGGCCTCGGCCGCGCCGTACAGCTCCGCCGCGAGGGATCCCTCGCCGAGCGCCGCCTTGTACAGGCCGAGGCGCATGGTGCCGCCCAGGTCGCCGCCGTCCAGGATCTGCACCTGCTCGGCCATGGTCGCGATGACCGGTTCCGCCGTGTCGGGGTCGAACTCGCTCGAGGAGGCGCCGTCGATGCCGGCGACGTTGCGCGCGTACTCGATGACCATGCACTGCAGGCCCAGGCACAGTCCGAGCGTGGGGATCCCCTGCTCGCGCGCGAAGCGCAGGGCGCCGAGCTTGCCCTCGATGCCGCGGATGCCGAACCCGCCGGGCACGCAGATCCCGTCCACGTCGCCGAGCGCCTTGGCCGCACCCTCGGGCGTCTCGCACGAGTCGGAGGGGATCCAGCGGATCTTCACGGCGACTTCGTGCGCGAAGCCGCCGGCCTTGAGCGCCTCGGTGACGGAGAGGTAGGCGTCGGGCAGGTCGATGTACTTGCCGACCAGGCCGATCGTCACCTCGTGCTTCGGGTTGTGCACGGCCTGCAGCACCTTCTGCCAGCGCGTCCAGTCCACGTCCGCGGCCTTGCCGATGCCGAGGGCGTCGACGATGTAGTCGTCCAGTCCCTGGTCATGCAGCATGGTCGGGATGTCGTAGATGCTGGGCACGTCGACCGCGTTCACGACCGCGTCCTCGTCGACGTCGCACATGAGCGCGATCTTGCGCTTGTTGGCCTCGGTCACCGGGCGGTCGCTGCGCAGCACGAGCGCGTCCGGCTGGATGCCGATCGAGCGCAGCGTCGCGACGGAGTGCTGCGTCGGCTTGGTCTTCTGCTCCCCCGAGGCGCCCATGAACGGGACCAGGGAGACGTGCACGAAGAACACGTTCTTGCGGCCGAGCTCGTGGCGGATCTGCCGCGCCGACTCGATGAACGGCTGCGACTCGATGTCGCCGACCGTGCCGCCGATCTCGGTGATGATCACGTCGGGCTTGGGCGTCTCGTCGGCCTGCAGGCGCATGCGGCGCTTGATCTCGTCCGTGATGTGCGGGATCACCTGCACGGTGTCGCCGAGGTACTCGCCCCGGCGCTCCTTGGCGATGACCTGCGAGTAGATCTGGCCCGTGGTGACGTTCGCGGCCTGGCTCAGCTCGATGTCGAGGAAGCGCTCGTAGTGGCCGATGTCGAGGTCCGTCTCGGCGCCGTCGTCCGTGACGAACACCTCGCCGTGCTGGAACGGGTTCATCGTGCCGGGATCCACATTCAGATAGGGATCCAGCTTCTGCATCACGACGCGCAGTCCGCGGGCGGTGAGCAGGTTGCCGAGGCTGGCCGCCGTCAGGCCCTTGCCCAACGAGGAAACGACACCGCCCGTCACGAAGATGTGCTTGGTGGTGTCGTTGTCTGTCCGCGCGGCTGAAGTCTGCATCACGGGCTTTTATCCTATCAGGCGGTCGGCGGATCGGAGTCGTGGATCCGCCCGGCGGCGGGTCGTGGATCAGCGCGCGAGCGATTCCGCCAGTTCCTCCGTCCGCGGCGGGTTCGCTCCCGCACGGGACACGGTGATGGCCGCAGCGGCGAGGGCCGTGTCGACCGCGGCGACGACGTCGTCCGCGGGGACCGGAGCGCCTGCGGCGAGGCGGCGGTCGGTGCCGTCGCGCAGCAGGGCGAACAGCAGCCCCGACATGAACGAGTCGCCGGCGCCGATCGTGTCCGCCACGGTGACCGGCCGGGCCGCGAGGTCGTACCGCGCACCGTCGACGAGTGCGATCGCGCCCTGGCCGCCGCGGGTGATCACGGCGAACCGGGTTCCCCCGGCGGCGAGCTCCGCCAGCACGTGCTCCGGGGCGGCGCCCGGCCGCAGCCACTCGGCGTCCTCATCGCTGAGCTTGACGACCTGCGATGCGGCGGCGAGGGCGAACACGCGCTCCCGGGCGGCGTCGGCCGGGCCGATCACGGCGGCGCGGATGTTCGGATCGAAGCTGCGCAGGGTCCTGGCAGGGGCCTCCCGGTACGCAGCCAGCAGCGCCGCCGAGCCGGGATCGCGAAGGGCGCCGATCGACCCGGCGTGCACCAGGTCGAGATCCTGCAGGTCCGGCACGTCGATCTCGCCGTTCAGGGCGAAGTCGTACTCCGCGCTGCCGTCCACCGCGATCGTCGCCGTCGCGGTCCACGAGGCCCCCGCGACGAGGGTGTGCGCGCCGATGCCGACCCGATCCACGGCGAGGTGGGCGCGGATCGCGTCGCCGTACGCGTCGTCCCCGATCCGGGAGTGCAGCACCGACGGGGCGCCGAGCCGGGCCATTCCCACGGCGACGTTCAGAGGTGAGCCGCCCACGTGCGTCCCTCCGCCGACGACGATGTCGACGAGGGCCTCGCCGATCACCCCGATCCGCGGCTGCGTCATGCCCGTTCCGCCTCTCCTGCTGCGGCGAGCGCTCGCGCCGGGGTGGCGACGGTCAGCTCGTCCACCCGTACGCTACCGCCCACGGCATGCAGCGCGATGCGGGCGGAGCGGCGGAAGGCCAGGCGGTCGGTGAGCACGGCGGTGCCGCCGTCCGCGAAGATCTCGATCGACCCTTCGTCCAGCCAGAGCACGGCGTCCGCGCCGCCGGCGCGCACCGGCATCCGCTCGATGCTGCCGAACGCCTCAGGCAGCCCCGTGGCGCCGATCCCGCGATCCGCCGCGAGCTCGCCGTCGCGCACGTGCAGCACAGCCGCGGGTGCGCCGTCCTGCCCGAGACGCAGCTCGGCCGACGCACCCTCGCCCAGCCGCAGCCGGAGTCCGATCCGCGCCTGCTCCGGCGCGTCGAACACCAACGGCGCCGCAGGCAGCACCTCGACACCCGCGAGCGCGGCGACGGGCGCGACCTCGGGCGCGACGGGCTCCTGCCGCAGCCGGATCCTCCCCCGCTCGCGCACCAGCGACAGTCGGCGAGGGAGGGTCATCGCCCCGCGCTGCGGATCCTCCCCGGTCGGCGGCATGACACCGGCATAGTCCCAGTTGTTCATCCAGGCGATGAGGATCCGGTCTTCGTCGGGCAGACCGGCGAAGGTGACGCCGGCATAGCAGTCCCGACCGTAGTCGAGCCAGTCGAGGGCCTCGAGCTCGGCCCTGCCCTGCTCCCCCGCGTCCACCCGCCGCAGGGCGGGCGCAGGATCGTCGGGCAGGAAACGCACGCCGTCGAAGGATCCGATGACGTACTGGGTCCCGGATCCCCCGGCGATCCCGCCCGGATTCAGACTGATGATCAGCACCCAGCGCACGTCGTCCTGGTCTCCGTCCACCGCGAGCGGGAACAGGTCAGGACACTCCCAGACCCCCTCCACCGCGCCGCGGGGGCCGTAGTCCGACAGGAACTCCCACGTGTGCAGGTCATCCGAACGGTAGAGCACGACACGCCGTTCGACCGCCTCGACGGCCACCATCACCCAGTACTCGCCCGCGACGCCCGCGTAGCGGAACACCTTCGGATCCCGGAAGTCCGCCGAGCCTCGATCCAGTACCGGGTTCCCGTCGTGCATCCGCCAGGTGTTCCCCCCGTCCACGCTCGACGCGAGGCCCTGCGCCTGATGGCCGCCCTGCCGGTCGGCGAGCGTGAACATGGCCACGAGCGGCGGTGTCTCCGCGGTGCCCAGGCCGCTCGTGTCGTGCTCGTCGAAGACCACGGAACCGGAGAAGATCTCGTGCGTGTCCGTGAACCGGATCGCGACCGGGAGCTCTTCCCAGTGCACGAGATCCGGGCTGGAGGCGTGCCCCCAGCTCATGTTGCCGTGCTCGATCCCGTGCGGGTTGTACTGGAAGAACAGGTGATAGCGGCCGTCGTGGCGGATCAGCCCGTTCGGGTCGTTCAGCCAGTTGCGCGCGGAGGCGAAGTGCATACGCGGTCGGGTCATGAGGTGCTCCTCCGGCAGGGATACGACGGCCGTCACGGCCGGGAACGGACGTCGAGGGACACCAGCCGGGCAGAACCGCCGTTGACGAAGAAGCCGACGCGCTCGCCGCCGCGGTGGTACAACCGGGTGCTCAGCACCACGCTGCGGTCCACGACGGCCACGACCACGTCGTCCTCCACGACGATCTCGATGCGATGGCGCCCGGCGGGAAGCGCGCACGGCCGTTCGAACACGAACGGCTCGTCCCCGGAGACCTGCCACTGCTCGGCGCCGGTGCGGGTGCGCGGCCAGCGGTCGAAGACGACCCTGTCGCGGCGAGGCTCGAGCCGGATCGCGCCGGCCTCGTCGCCGTCCGGGGACGCCCGCAGCAGCAGCCCGACCTCCTCCGCGCCTGCAGCGATCTCGATCTCGGCCGTCATCAGGTAGGAGTCAGGCAGATCCGCACCCCCCACCGCCTGCTCGAAGCGATCCGTCGCGTCCAGCCTCGCGGCGCGGCGGGAAAGGCCATGCTCCACGGGCTCGGTGAACGACGCGAGGAGCTCGCCGGGCAGCTGGAACGCCAGGGTTCCGTCGTCGTTCTGGCGCGCTTCGAGCACCGACATCGCGCCGGCCCACTGCCAGGCTCCGTCATCGCTGTCTCCCTCC
The DNA here is from genome assembly GCF_052045495.1 of Microbacterium sp. 22242. Classification (NCBI taxonomy): domain Bacteria; kingdom Bacillati; phylum Actinomycetota; class Actinomycetes; order Micrococcales; family Microbacteriaceae; genus Microbacterium; species Microbacterium sp. 22242. Next base: position 114,571 of record NZ_JBQEOZ010000011.1, read on the forward strand.
CTCGTGGCGATCCATCCGACGAAGAAGCGACGGCCGTCGCGCTCCACGGTCTTCGCCGCGTAGAACGCCCTGGAGTCGACCGCGTCATCGCGAGGCGGCATGAGCCAGGGCCCCTCCAGCGAGCGCGCCCGGCGATAGCGGGTGCAGAACGCGTCGGAGAACTCGGAGTAGACGAGATACCACCACTCGCCCCAGCGGAACACGTCGGGGCACTCGTGCGCGATGTACCTCCGCGGGTCCCAGAACGGCTCGACAGGCGCCCAGGTCCGCAGGTCCGCGGACTTCAGCTGGGCGATGGTGCCGCGGCGACGGTCGGGGCCGTCGTCGTGACGTGCGGCCACCAGCATCCGCCAGCCGTCGCCGTCCCCGTCGCGGAAGACGAACGGGTCGCGCCAGTCGCCGGGCTCGTAGCCCTCGGGCGCCCCGAAGGTCAGGTCAGGGTGCTTGACCCAGTCGAGCACCCCGTCGGCGCTGGTCGCGTGCGCGACAAGCTGCAGGGAGCGCCCGTCGCTCCCCCGACGCTCCGGATTCTGCGCGGTCGAGAAGAGGTGGGCGACGCCCTCGTCGTCGACCACCACGGAGCCGGTGTACACGTTGAAGTCCTCGGCGTCGGGTCCGCCGCTCGGCACCGCGACGCCCTGCTCGGAGAAGTGCACGAGATCCGTGGTGGTGACGAGATGCCAGGGCATCCCGCTCTTCGGCACCGCCCGGTCGTCGAACAGGTACCAGAGGTGCAGGACCTCGTCCCGCGAGAAGGGGATGACATCCCCGACCCAGCCGTCCTCAGGACGGAAGAACACCGGGGTGCTCTTCGGCGCCGGCGCAGCGATCATCGAGAAGTGCCTTTCTGTCAGCGGTGGGTTCGGTGAGGAGGGCGCTACCGGGACGATCCGGCGGTCACTCCGGCGATGAAGTAGCGCTGCGCGAAGATGAACAGCAGCACGCTCGGGATCATGGCCAGCACCACGCCGGCGAGCACGACCGAGATCGACCCGGTGCCGAGGTTGCCCTGCAGGCCGACGAGCCCGAGCGGCAGCGTGAAGTTGCTCTGAGACTGCAGGAAGATCAGCGGTCGGTAGAACTCCGCCCAGAACCCGGAGAAGTTCAGGATCGCGAGGGTCGAGATCGCGGGCGCCGCCATGCGGGCGTAGACGTGGAAGAAGACGCCCCACTGCGATGCGCCGTCGATGCGTGCCGCCTCGCCCAGCTCGCGCGGCATCTGCATGAAGTACTGCCTCATCAGGAATGTGCCGAAGGCGCTGCCGAGCGCCGGGATCACCAGCGCGGCCAGGCTGTCGGTGAGCCCCAGCGTCTTGATGATCAGGAACACCGGGATGATGATCGTCTGCAACGGGACCATCATGGTGGCCAGGAACGCGCCGAAGATCCAGTTCTTGCCCGGGAACGAGACCATCGCGAACGCGTACCCGGAGAGGGTGCAGGTGATCGTCTGACCGACGACGATCAGCACCGTCACGATCATGCTGTTGAGGAAGAACTGGCCGATCGGGATCTGCTCGAACACCGCGGCGTAATTGCTGAAGTCCAGGGCGAACGGGATCCACTGCGGCGGGTTGGTGAAGGCGTCCGCCGGGCTGCGCAGCGACGTCGTCAGCGCCCAGAGCAGCGGACCGAGGGCGAAGACGGCGGCGATGATCAGGACGACGAGGCCGACGAGCTTGCCGATGCGGAACACGGGACGGCGTCTGCCCTCCACCGGGTGCGGCACCGGGGCGCGTCCCGTCAGGATCGTTGTGGTCGCACTCATTGGTAGAACACCAGCTTCCGGGAAGCGAGGAACTGAAGGCCGGTGATCGCGAGGATCAGCAGCAGGAGGATGATCGCGATCGCCGAGGAGTACCCGAACTGCAGGTTCTGGAACCCGGTCTGATACATCGAGATCGTCGCCGTGGTCGTCGCTGTCCCCGGGCCCCCCTTGGTCATGATGTAAGGCTGGTCGAACAGCTGCATGGCGTTGATCAGGGCGATCACGGCGGCGAACAGGATCGTCGGGCTGATCAGCGGGATCTTGATCCGGAACAGGGTGCGCAGGGGGCCGGCGCCGTCGATCGAGGACGCCTCGAGCACATCCGAGGGCACCCCCATCAGGGCGGACACGAAGAGCACGAACGTGAAGCCCACCTGCTGCCACACCACGATCAGCACGATCGTCGCCTGAGCCCCGAACGGGTTGTTCAGCCACGGGATGTTGGAGATGCCGATCAGGTGCAGGTAGTAGTTGATCGCGCCGAACTTGGTGTCGAACAGGTAGCCCATGAAGATCGCCACGGCGGCGGTGGACGCGAGCAGCGGCAGGTAGAAGGCCGTCCGGAAGAACGTGCGTCCGAAGGCCGAGGTGCGCTGATTGACGAGCACGGCGAGAGCCAGTCCGAGCGTCAGCTGCAGCACGACGATCGCGATCGCCATGCAGATCGTCACGCCGAAGGACTGCAGCACCGGTCCGTCGGAGAAGAACCGCGCATAGTTGCCGAGGCCGGCCCAGGTCGGCGGAGTGATCACGTCCCAGTCGAAGAACGACAGGGCCAGCGAGGCCAGGATGGGTCCGAACGTGAAGACGGTCACGAACAGCATCGCGAGGGCGATCATCGCGTATCCGAATGCCGCCTCTCGCCGGGCCGTCCGCCGCGCACCGGGGCGACGGACGGGCCGGGGAGACGCCACCCCGTGCAACGAGACACGCCCTGCGGCGTGAGGTGTGGTGGCGGGAGCGGACATCAGCTGCCCTTCGCCACCTTCTCGAGGTCGCGCTGCATCGCGTCGAGCGCGGCCTTGGCGTTGCCGGACGAGATCGCCTCGGTGGTCCGCTGGTTGAGCGAGGTCGCCAGCGCGTTGTAGTAGGACGGCGCCGAGATCGGCACGGAGCCGTCGAGCTGGTCGTAGAACACCGACCAGTTCTTCGGGCCGGTCGTCTTGTAGCGTTCCGCGGTCATGAGCGACTTGCGTCCAGGGGTCGTGACGTTGCCGGGGAACATGATGTCGAAGCTGTCGGGCTCGATCATCATCTTGATGACCTCCCAGGCGGCGTCCTTCTTCTGCGAGGACTGGAAGACGGAGTACCCGCCGGTGCCGAACAGCGACTTGTTGCCCTTCCAGGTGGGGAACGCCTGCACGTCGAAGCTGCCGTCCTTCATTCCGGCGTTGTGCAGACCGCCGGCCCAGAATCCGCCGCCGATCGTCATGCCGATCCGCCCCGAGGAGAACAGCCCCTGCAGGGTGCCGCCGCCGCCCACGTCGGGAGAGGGCGAGTAGCCGGCCTTCTGCAGGTCGATGACGTACTGCAGCGCCTCGACGGACGCCGTGGAGTTCGCCGTCGGCGCGCCCCACTTCCAGCCGCCCTTGCGTCCTTCGATGCTCTTGTTCCCCGAGTCGTAGGCCTTGCCCCAGAGCCAGTCGCCTCCGCCGTACTTGCCCTCTTCGATGAGGTTGCCCCCGTTGGCGTAGAGGAAGGACGTCCAGCTGCCCCACAACCGCACCACCCAGTCGAACGGGAGGATGTCCCCGCCCACCTTGGAGACCTTCTCCGCGGTGGAGTGGAAGTCATCGATGGTCCAGCCCGCGGCGGGCGCGGTCGCGCCGGCCTTCTGCAGCACGTCGTTGTTGAAGAACATGCTGCCGGCGTTGAAGCTGTCCGGCATGTTGTAGAGGTGGCCGTCGATCATCATGGCCTCGATCAGCGCAGGGTGGATGTCGTTGAAGTAGCTCGACTTCAGCGAGGACATGTCCTTGGTGACGTAGTCGTCGAGCGGCATGATCAGCTTCTTGGCCGCCATGAGCTGCAGCCCCTCCGTGGCCACGCTCACGATGTCGGGGGCCTGCCCCGAGGCGATCAGGGTGAGCACCTTGGCGAGGAAGTCGTTCCAGTCCGTGCCGTTGATCGCCGTGATCTTGAGGCTCAGGTCCTTGTCGATCTTCTTGACCTTCGGCTGCAGCGCGTTCTGCAGAGTGGTGGCGGCCTTCTGGTCGCCGAAGTACAGCATGGTCAGCGTGCCGGACTTGGCGCCGCCACCGCCACCGCCGCTCGGTGCACAGCCGGTGAGGCTGAGACCCATCCCCGCCAGTGCTGCTCCTGCGAGGCCGTAGCCTCCGAGTCGCAGCAGGTCACGCCGGCCCATGACGGGCCCGAACTCACGTGCCATCAACTTCTCCTCTCTGAGAGTCATCGGCTCGCCTCAGGGGTGCCGATAGGTCCTGGTGAACCGATTTAACAGACGCTAACATCCCCCTCTGTGTGCATGCAAGCCGAAGAGCTAAATTAATTCATCACCGTGGCTGATCCGTTAGATTGAGGGGACGAGAAGGGGGAGGTTCAGGATGTCTTCGACACCGAGACCCACGCTCGCCGACGTCGCGCGCCTGTCCGGCATGTCCAAGACAGCCGTGAGCCTCATCCTCAACGACCGCCCTTCCCGCCTCTCGGCGGACGCCGTGGAGCGCGTCAGGACCGCGGCCTCGCAGCTCGGCTACAAGCCGAATCCCGCCGCGCAGAGCCTGCGCTCGGGCAAGACACGGTCCATCGGCTTCATCTCGGACCAGGTCACGATCACCCGCTTCGCATCCGCGATGGTGCGCGGCACGCTGCGCGCGGCCAAAGAGCTCGATCACACCGTGCTCATCGCCGAGACCGGCGATGAGGTCTCGCAGCTGGCCGAGGCGTTCGACGAGATGATCGATCGTCGCGTCGACGGCGTGATCGTCGGCCTCATGGCCGCGCGCATGGTCGACGTCCCCTCCGCCCCGGGCGGCGTGCCGGTCGTCATCGTTAACGGCCGCACGCCGGACGATCTGCCGAGCGTCCTCCCCGACGAATACGCGGCCGGTCACGCCATGGCCTCCGTGCTGCTCGACGCCGGGCACACCAGGGTGGGCTTCATCGGCGACGTTCCGCACATCGCCGGCGATCCTCGCCGATCGGTGACCATCGCACACCGTCTCGCAGGGATCCGCGACGCGTTCTCCGCTCGCGGTCTGGCTCCAGCCGAACGTCAGGTCGAGGATTGGAAGACGGCGATCGGATACGCCGCGACCCATCGTCTGCTGGACGAGCGTCCCGACCTCACCGCGGTCATCGCGGCGACCGACGGCGTGGCGTTCGGGGTCTATCAGGCTCTTGCCGACCGGGAGCTGCGGGTGCCGCACGATGTCTCCGTCGTCTCCTTCGACGATGAGGAGCTCGCGGAGCTCGTCCGTCCCGGTCTCACCACGGCGCGGCTGCCCTACGAGCAGATGGCCCGCCGCGGCGTGCAGATGCTTCTCGGCGAGCGGGAGCTCGCGCACGAACTGCTGCCGATGCCGGTCATCGTGCGGGAGTCCGTCCGCGATCTGCGCTGATCGCGTCTCAGCCCTCGCGCAGGGCCAGCAGCTCCCGGGCGTGCTCGAGCGCCGCCCCCGAGTCCGCGAGACCAGACAGCAGCCGCGCCATCTCGGCCTCGCGGTCCTCGCCGTGCAGCCGTCGGACGCTGGACGCGGTGACCTGCCCGTCGCTGGCCTTCACCACGCTGAGGTGGTTGTTCGCGAACGCCGCGACCTGGGCGAGGTGCGTCACCGCGATCACCTGCGAGGTGCGGGCGAGCCGGGCCAGGCGCCGGCCGACCTCGATCGCCGCTGCACCGCCGATGCCGGCGTCGACCTCGTCGAACACGAAGGTCGGGACGGGATCCGTGCCGGCGATGACGACCTCGATCGCGAGCATCACGCGCGACAGCTCGCCGCCCGACGCGCTCTTCGCGACCGGTCGCGGTTCCGCGCCGGGATGCGGTGCCAGCAGGATCGCGACGTCGTCGCGTCCGGACGCGCTCTCGGCGCCCTCGGCCACCGCGACCACCAGCCGTGCATCCGGCATGGCCAGGGCGTGCAGCTCCTCGGTGACCGCGTCCCCGAGTCTCCCCGCGGCCTCGGTGCGGATCGCGGTGAGAGCCGCGGCGGCGGCGTCCAGCTGCGTCCGTGCCGCCTCTCGCTCGGCCGCGAGCCGCTCGACGCGATCGGAGTCGTCGTCGAGCTCGGCGAGCCGGGCGGATCCGGTGTTCCACAGCTCCAGGGCCGCGTCGAGCGTGCCGTGCGCGCGCACCAGCGTGCCGAGCGCGGCCCGCCGCTCCTCGACCGCCGCCAGCTCGTGCGGGCCGGACTCGTCGAGGTCGGCCAGATAGCCGGACAGCTGGGCGGCGATGTCGGTGGCCCGATAGCCGAGGTCCGCGATGGTCTCCGCGATCCCGGCGAGCTCCGGATCGCTGACCCGCTCGAGCACCCGGCGCGCCTCGGCGGCGAAGGTGAGGATGTCGGTGCCGCCGTCCTCGTCGGAGAACGCGGCGTGTGCGACGGCGGCCGCCTGCCGCAGCTCCTCGGCATTGGCGAGGCGCTCGGCGCGCTCGGCGAGGGCCTCGTCCTCCCCCGGCTGCGGATCCGTCGCCTCGATCAGGGCGAGAGCAGCGCGCAGGTCCTCGGCCTCGGCGCGGCGCCGATCCTGACTCCCGGTGATCTCCTCGAGCTCGGCGGACAGTGCGCGCCAGCGCTCCCAGGCCGCGGTGTAGGCGCTGCGGGCATCCTGGAGCGCCGCGCCGCCGAAGCGGTCGAGCGCGTCGCGCTGCGCGGCGGCCGAGCGCAGTCGCAGCTGCTCCGACTGCCCGTGCACGACCACGAGGTCGTCCGCCAGGTCGGCCAGCACGCCGGCGGGGGCGGCGCGCCCTCCCACGCTCGCCCTGCTGCGGCCCTCGGCGGTCAGCGTCCGCGAGACGTAGAGTTCGCCGCGCTCGTCGTCGTAGGGCTCCAGCTCACCGCCGGCGTCGGCCACCGTCTCCGCGACGGATCCGGAGCTGGGCACGATCCACACGCCGGCGACCGAGGCCTGCGCGGCACCCGCGCGGACCGCCCCGGAGTCGGCGCGCGCGCCGAGCAGCAGGCCGAGCCCGGTCACGACCATGGTCTTTCCCGCACCGGTCTCGCCCGTGATGGCCGTGAATCCGGGGCCGATCGGGAGCACGGCCTCGGCGATCACGCCGAGGTCGCGCAGCCGCATCTCCTCGATCACGAGTCCGACCCCCGCCAGCCCGCGACCGGCAGCTGGAACTTGCGCACCAGGCGGTCGGTGAACACGCTGGGGTGCAGCCGCGCCAGACGCACCGGCCGTGACGACCGGCGCACCACGACGCGCGCGCCGCGCGGGAGCTCATGCGAACGACGTCCGTCGCACCACAGGATCGCGGTGCCGTCGTTGCGCTCGAGCAGCTCGATCGCGACGGCGGCGCCGGGCGCGACGACCAGCGGCCGCGCGAAGAGCGCGTGCGCGGACAGCGGCACGACGGCGATGGCCTCGACGCCCGGCCAGATGACCGGGCCCCCGGCGGAGAAGTTGTAGGCCGTGGCGCCGGTCGGCGTGGAGACGACCATCCCGTCGCAGCCGAACGTGGTGAGCGGCCGGCCGTCGATCTCGACGACGACCTCGATCATGCGCTCCCGGCTGGCCTTCTCGACCGTCGCCTCGTTGAGCGCCCACGTGCTGTAGACCACCCGGCCGTCGGGGTCCTTCACCCGGATCGACAGGGCCATGCGCTCCTCGACCGAGTAGTCGCGGTCGATCACCCGCGCGACCGCGGCATCCATGTCGTCGCGCTCGATCTCGGCGAGGAAACCGATGTGCCCCATGTTGATGCCGAGGACGGGTGCGGTGCCGTCGCGGACGAGCTCCGCGGCTCGCAGGATCGTCCCGTCGCCGCCCAGCACGATCGCGAGCTCGATGTCCTCTACCGGGACGTCGCCGCCCTCGTCCGGGCTGCCGAGCAGCGCGACGTCGGCGAACAGTGCGTCGGCTGCCGTGAGCTCGCGGTGGTCCTCCGGCGCGAGCACGGGGATCGCGCCGGCGGCGCGGAGCGCCGTGACGACGCGGTGCGCGGCCTGCACGGTGTCGTCTCGGCGCGCATGTGCGACGACGAGGATCCTGCGCTCGTTCATCAGCCTCCTGCCATCCGGTCGATCGTGCTCAACCATTCTGTCGGATTGCTCCCCCGGCCGCGGGCGACGTGCACAAGGTACTCGGCGTTCCCGTGCGTGCCGAGGATCGGCGACGGCAGCAGGCCGAGCACGCCGAAGCCCTGGTCCCACACGCTCCAGAGCGTGCGCGCGACGGCGTCGGCCCGGATCGTCGGGTTGGTCACGAGCCCTCCGCGCACCGCGGTGCGGCCGACCTCGAACTGCGGCTTCACGAGCAGCACCACGTCCGCATGCTCGGCGGCGGTCGCGGCGATCGCGGGCAGCACGAGCGTCAGCGAGATGAAGGAGAGGTCGCCGACGACCAGATCCGGCCGCTCGGGCTCCCCGGTGGCCGCGGCGAGCACATCGGCGTTCATGTGCCGCACGTTGAACCCTTCGACCGCCACGACGCCGGCATCGGCGCGGATGGACGCGGCGAGCTGGTCGTGGCCGACGTCGACGGCCAGCACCCGGCGTGCGCCGCGCTCCCGCAGCACCTGGGTGAATCCGCCCGTGGACGCGCCCATGTCCAGGGCGAGGGACCCCGCGGGATCGATGCCGAAGCCGTCCAGCGCGGCGATGAGCTTGTGCGCACCCCGGCTGACGTAGTGATCGGAGACGGCGACCTCGATCGTGTCCTCGTCGTCGACCCTGGCCGACGCCTTGGCCACCGGCTTCCCGTTGACGGTCACGAGCCCGCCGTCGATGAGGGTCGCCGCGTGCGTGCGCGAACGCGCGAGTCCGCGGGCGGCGAGGGCGGCGTCCAGACGGGCCGTCATCCGCGGTCGGAACCGGAGCGCGGCGCGGCGGCCTCGCGTGGCGCGCTCTCCAGCCGCCGGGCGAGGTCGTCGTGCAGAGCGGTGTAGGCGGCGGCGCGGCTGTCCAGCGGCTGGCCCTCGATCAGGCGCAGTCTGCTCCACAGTCCGTCCGCGGGATGCGCCGCCGCGTTCGTCCCGGCTTGTTCGGGGGCCGTGTTCTCGCTCACCCTCCCACCCTAGGTCCGGACCACGACGTGGCGGCGGCGACGTCCCTAGGGACGGTGGAAAGGATCCGCGTACAGCCGCTCGGGCACGCGGAAGCCGAAGATCTTCCGCCCGGTGCGCCAGATCGCCTCGGCGCCGGCGCGGACCAGGTCGATCGGGCGGTCGCCCTCGCTGAGGATCGTGACGTCGGGGCCGTCGACGCGGACCGACGCTCGGCGCACGGTGACGATGTCACCCTTGACCTGCGGTTGCGGGTAGGGCTCGTGGAGCTCGCGCAGGTCGCCGAGGATGAAGGTCGGACGCGAGCCCTCCGGAGCAGCCAGCACATGCTTCGGCCGGTCGATGCCGGTGAGCACCAGGACGGAGTCGATGCCCGCGCGAGACGCTCCCTGGATGTCGGTGTCGAGACGGTCGCCGATGAACAGCGGCTTGCGCGCGCCGAACCGGGCGACGGCCTCCTCGAAGATCGGCGTCTCCGGCTTGCCAGCCACGGTCGCGAGACGGCCGATCGCGGTGTGCACGGCGGACACCAGCGTGCCGTTGCCCGGCGCGATGCCCCGCGACTGCGGAATCGTCCAGTCGGTGTTGGTGGCGATCCACGGGATGCCGCCCTCGTCCTCCGGGGTCTTCAGCGCGTAGGCCGCCTCGGCGAGGTCCTTCCACCCCACCTCGGGCGAGAATCCCTGCACGACGGCTGCCGGCGAATCGTCGGCGCTGCGGGTGACCCGGAAGCCTGCCTTCTGCACCTCGTCGACGAGGCCGTCTCCGCCGACGACGAGGATCGTCGATCCGGCGGGGATCAGCCCGCCGATCAGACGCATGGCCGCCTGCGGGCTGGTGACGACCTCGTCGGGCGCGACCGTGAGGCCGAGATCGCGGAGGTGCGCCGCGACCGAAGCATCCGTGCGGGCGGCGTTGTTCGTGATGTAGCCGAGCTTCCTGGTGCGTTCGACCTGCTGCAGGCTCTCGACCGCATGCGGGATCGCGCCGGAACCGGCGTAGACCACGCCGTCGAGGTCGGCGAGCACGACATCGACATCGGTGAGCGGCGTGCGCCGGTCACGCGAGAAGAGGCTCACTCGGCCGGCTCCTCGCCAGACGTGCTCTCGGCGGCAGCTGCCTCCTCGGCGTCCGAGGGGGCTTCGTCCGCCGAGAGATCCTCGTCCTCGGGGAGGTCAGCGTCCTCGGGGAGGTCAGCGTCCTCGGGGATATCCTCGTAGACGTCCTCGATGACCATCTCGTCGTCGTCGTGGCCGAGCGCGGCGGACGCCACCTCGGCGCGCTCCTGCCAGAAGGCGGCCTCGTCAGTACGTCCGAGATCTTCCAGCACGGCGGCGCGAGCGGCGAACAGCGCAGGGCTCCAGTCGAAGGCCAGGTCGGGATTCAGCTCAGGGATCTCCAGCTCGCCGAGCGCGAGCTCGGTCTCGCCGCGATCCAGCCGCGCGCCCGACATCGCGATGGCGAGGGCGACCCGCGTCTCCGTGGGCAGAACGGCGCGGTCGACCGAACGTCCCTCCTCGAGCGCGCGGTCCGGACGGCCCATGCCCCGCTCACTGTCGACGATGAGGGCGATCTGGTCGTCGCGTCCGGAGATGCGGCGGTACGTGCGCAGCTCCCGCAGCGCCAGCGCGAAGTCGCCCATCGCGTATGCGGTGATGGCCACGGATTCCCGCACGACGGCGATGCGGCCGGCGCGGCGAGAGGCTGCGAGGGCATGCTCATGCGCGAGCGCCGGGTCCTCGTCGATCAGCTGAGCGGCCACCGCGAGATGGCGTGCCACCTGCTCGGCGTTCTCCTTGCTCAGAGTCTTCAGCTCATTGCGTGCGGAGGAGTGCAGATCCCGAGCAGTGATGTCCTCGGGGATCTCCGGATCCCGCGGACGGTCCCCGGCCTGCATGGCACGGCGGGGACGATCGTCGTTCCGGAAGGGGCGGTCCCCGTCTCGACGGGGACGGTCGTCACTTCCGCGATACGGGCGATCGGTGCTGTTGCTGCGGAACGGACGGTCCCCGTCACGCCGGGGACGGTCGTCGTTGCTGCGGTAAGGACGGTCTCCCTCGCGGCGGGGACGGTCGTCGTTGCCGCGGAACGGGCGGTCCCCGTCACGGCGCGGACGGTCGTCGTTGCTGCGGAACGGGCGGTCGCCCTCGCGACGCGGACGGTCGTCGTTGCCGCGGAACGGGCGGTCCCCGTCACGGCGAGGACGGTCGTCGTTGCCGCGGAACGGACGGTCCCCGTCACGGCGAGGACGGTCGTCATTGCTGCGGTAAGGGCGGTCCCCGTCACGGCGGGGACGGTCGTCGTTGCTGCGGAACGGGCGATCACCGTCACGGCGAGGACGGTCATCGTTGCTGCGGAACGGACGATCCCCGTCACGGCGCGGACGGTCGGCGCTGTTGCTGCGGAACGGGCGGTCACCGTCACGACGCGGACGATCGTCGTTGCTGCGGAACGGACGATCACCATCGCGACGCGGACGATCGTCGTTGCCGCGGAACGGACGATCACCATCGCGACGCGGACGATCGTCGTTGCTGCGGAACGGACGATCACCATCGCGACGCGGACGGTCGGTGCTGTTGCTGCGGAACGGACGATCACCGTCACGGCGCGGGCGATCGTCATTGCTGCGGTAAGGGCGATCCCCATCAGGCCGGGGACGGTCGGCATTGCTGCGGAACGGACGATCATCATCACGACGCGGGCGATCGGTGCTGCTGCCGCCGTAAGGGCGGTCGCCATCGCGACGCGGACGATCAGTGCCGCTGGCCTGATACGGACGGTCGCTGTCGCGGCGGAGACGATCGTCGTTGCTACGGAACGGACGATCCCCCTCACGACGCGGGCGATCGGTGCTCCGGTCGCCGCCCGACGAAGACGGGCGATCGCCGCGGAAGGGTCGTGAAGAGCGGTCGCCGTCGACGTAGCGACGGCGTCCCTGAGAATCGTGATCTTTGCCCCCACGGGGGCGCTGCTCATCCTCAGCCATGACATGACTCCTTCCGAAAAAGCATGTTAACGCAGAAAGGCCACCCTGCTTTGGGTGGCCTTTCTGGTAAAGGAAGTCCGGCGGTGTCCTA